>NZ_VOBM01000004.1:0-208474 GCF_008370005.1 Pseudomonas sp. ANT_J28 | reverse complement strand
GAAGAAGACAGGGATTGATCAATCGAACTATGATTTTTCATGGACTCGCCCTCGCTGTCGTTGGCTGTTTAGACTGCCACCGTGGCGCATTGACGCCTCGGCTTGGGCGAGTCCATCCAATTACATAGAGCAATAGCGCCCCTTTGCGAGACCTCATGAACCACAGCATCGACCAAAGTCATCGCGACACGGACCTGTTCGGTCTGCTGTACGGTTTCAGTTTTCGCCCCGGCGAGCGCGGTCGCGAGCTCGATTCGGCCAAGGCCTTGCAGTGCCTGCAACAACCCGGCGACAACGACGAATTTCTCTGGCTGCACCTCAACCTGGCCCACGCCGCATGCGAGCGCTGGATGAAAAGCCATCTGGAGTTGCCCGACGAATTTTTCGAAGCGCTGCATGAGGGCTCCCGTTCGACGCGCATCGAGCATGTGGATTCGGCGTTGCTGGCGGTGGTCAACGACGTGGTGTTCAACCTCAGCAGCATGGTCTCCTCGGATGTCTCGACGCTGTGGGTCTGCGCCCGCAGTCGGCTGATCATCAGCGCACGGCTGCAACCGCTGCACTCGGTGGACAAGCTGCGCTCGTCGGTGAAGGCCGGAGAATGCTTTCGCTCGCCGCTGGAATTGCTGGTGCATCTGCTGCGCGATCAGGGCGAAGTGCTGACCCAGATCGTGCGCAAGACCAGCCTCAGTGTCGATCAGATCGAAGATGAGTTGCTGTCCTCGCGACTGTCGACCAATCGGGCTGAGCTGGGTGCCAACCGACGGGTGCTGGTGCGCCTGCAACGCTTGTTGGCGCTGGAACCGGGCTCGTTGCTGCGCCTGCTCAATCGCCCGCCGCAGTGGTTGCAGAAGGAAGACGTCAAGGAGCTGCGCAAGTCCACCGAGGAGTTCGCGCTGATCATTAACGACCTCACGGCGCTCGGCGAACGGATCAAGCTGTTGCAGGAAGAAATCGCCGCCAACCTCAACGAACAGAGCAACCGCACATTGTTCACCCTGACCGTGGTGACGGTGCTGGCGTTGCCGATCAACATCATCGCCGGGTTCTTTGGCATGAACGTCGGTGGGGTGCCGCTTTCCGGCGACCCGGAAGGGTTCTGGATTCTGGTGGCCTTGGTCGCGACGTTTACCGTGATCGCCGGGCGTTGGGCGTTTCGTAAGCGTCAGGATTATTAAGATCTTTTGATTCTGCCTTTAAAAAACCCAAACACTGACCCAGCGCAGCCTCTCTGTAATATTCAGCAACGATCATGGGCGACATTCCTTCTCTCCTCAGGATTGTCCGTCATGGCTACTCCTTCCTTCACCGCCGCCCAAGCGCCCGCCAGTAGCGCCAAACCGCAACTCGATAAAAAGCCCGGCCTGCTGACCATCGTGATTTTCTTCGCGGTGCTGGGCAGCGGGCTGTTGTTCACCGCCTACAGCCTGATGCACGACATGAACGAACTCGGCACCGTGGTGACCACCTGGACGCCGTTTCTGCTGTTAGGCGTGGCGCTGCTGATTGCCCTCGGTTTTGAGTTCGTCAACGGTTTCCACGACACCGCCAACGCCGTGGCCACGGTGATTTATACGAACTCCTTGCCGCCGAATTTCGCGGTGGCCTGGTCCGGGTTCTTCAACTTCCTCGGGGTGCTGTTGTCCAGCGGCGCGGTGGCGTTCGGCATCATCGCCCTGCTGCCGGTGGAGCTGATTCTGCAGGTCGGTTCCTCCGCCGGTTTCGCGATGATCTTCGCCCTGTTGATCGCCGCGATCCTGTGGAACCTCGGCACGTGGTGGCTGGGCTTGCCTGCCTCGTCGTCGCACACCCTGATTGGCTCGATCATCGGTGTCGGCGTGGCCAATGCCCTGATGCACGGTCGCGACGGCACCAGCGGTGTGGACTGGGCGCAGGCAACCAAAGTCGGTTACGCGCTATTGCTGTCGCCGCTGATCGGCTTCGCGTTTGCTGCACTGTTGCTGTTGGCCTTGCGTGCTTTCGTCAAGAATCGTGCGCTGTATAAAGCACCGAAGGGCGACACTCCGCCACCGTGGTGGATTCGCGGCCTGTTGATCCTGACTTGCACCGGCGTGTCCTTCGCCCACGGTTCCAACGATGGCCAGAAAGGCATGGGCCTGATCATGCTGATTCTGGTCGGCACGCTGCCGATGGCTTACGCACTGAACCGCACCATGCCGGCGGACCAGGCGCTGCAGTTTGCCGCCGTGGCCGAAGTCACCCAGCAAGCGCTGGTCAAAAGTGCTCCGCTGCCAGCGCCGACCAACCCGCGTCCGGTGCTGTCCGAATACGTGCGCAGCAAGGAAGCCACGCCGCAACTGATCCCCGCCCTCGCCGCGTTGACCGGCAATATCGGGAACGAAGTGAAGGGCTACGGCTCGCTCTCGAAAGTCCCGGCCGAGGCCATGGGCAACGTGCGTAACGACATGTACCTGACCAGCGAAACCATTCGCCTGATGGATAAAAACAAGGTCGGCAACTTCGATGCCGACACCACCGGCAAGCTGCAACTGTTCAAGCAGCAGATCGACAACGCCACGCGGTTCATTCCGCTGTGGGTGAAAATCGCGGTGGCCATCGCTCTGGGGCTGGGCACCCTGGTCGGCTGGAAACGTATCGTGGTGACGGTCGGCGAGAAGATCGGCAAGACCCACCTGACTTATGCGCAAGGCGCCTTGGCGGAAACCGTTGCGATGCTGACCATTGGCGCGGCGGACATATTCGGCCTGCCGGTCTCAACCACTCACGTATTGTCCTCGGGCGTGGCCGGGACCATGGTCGCCAACGGCGGCGGTTTGCAGATGAAGACCATCCGCAACCTGCTGATGGCCTGGGTGCTGACCTTGCCGGCGGCGATTCTGTTGTCGGGCAGTTTGTATTGGTTGTTCACCAAGCTGTTCTAAGGTCAGGTGGTTGATCGGATCACCTGCCCCAACCAATCCATGAACGCTCTCACCCGCAACGGCAGATGCCGTTGCCGGGCGTAGAGCAGCGAAACCTCCATGGATGGCGCATTGAATTGCGGCAGCACCGCCACCAACTCGCCACTGAGCAGGTGGGGCTGCATGCCCATCAACGGCGCCTGAATCAAACCAAAACCGCCCAGACACGCCGACTCGTAACAATCGGTGCTGTTGACCGTGACGCTGCCCGCCATCGGCACTCGATGGAGCTTGCCCTCTTGCTCGTACACAAAGCCCTCCGACCGCGAACCCAATACGCCGACGTAATGGACCAGCCGATGCTGCGTCAGGTCTTCGAGCCGTTCAGGCACGCCATAACGCTGCAGATACTCGGGGCTGGCGCAGTTGACCATGGTGAAATCGCACAAATGACGCGCGACCACCGATTGATCCGGCTGCGCGCCGACTCGCACCACGCAATCAAACCCTTCGCTGAGCAAATCGACCCGGCGGTCGGTGCTGCTGATTTCCAGCTCGAGATTGGGGTGCTGAGCCAAGAACTCGGGCAGACGCGGCATCACCACCCGACGGGCCAGAATGTTCGGCATGTCGATGCGAATCCGCCCAACGAGCGACGCTTCGTCCTGGCGGAACAACCCTTCGATTTCGTCCATTTGCGACAGCAAGTCCTTGCTGCGCTCGTACAACACCAGGCCGTCCTGAGTCGCCTGAACCTTGCGCGTGGTGCGTTGCAGTAACCGCGTGCCGACCAGCATTTCTAGGGCCTGGACGTGCTCGGACACGGTGGACCTGGGCAAACCCAGGCTTTCACCGGCAAGGGTAAAACTCGACATCTCGGTGACGCGAACGAAGGTACGCAGCAGTTCCAGCTTGTTCATGGGCCGACCTTTATTGCTCGGATTAACCGACCAGTGATTCCGATTTAAGCCTGTTTATCACTTCAGGACGGATAAATACACTTCCTCCACGTCATCACCCACTGCTCCTTGAGGAAGTCCCATGAACCGTAAAATCGCACTGATCACCGGCGCCAGCCGCGGCCTCGGCAAAAACGCAGCCCTGCATCTGGCAGCCCAAGGCATCGACGTTATTGGTACTTACAACAGCCGCGCCGATGAGGCTAAAGCACTGGTCACAGAAATCGAAAGCCTCGGCGGTCGCGCCGTCATGCTGCAATTGGACGTTGGTCAGAGTGAAGGCTTCGCAGATTTCGCCACGCAGGTCGCCGATGTATTGCGCAGCCGTTTTGATCGCGAGCACTTCGACTTTTTGCTCAACAACGCCGGCATCGGCCTGAATGCGACCTTCGTTGACACCACCGTCGCCCAGTTCGATTTACTGATGAACATCCATCTGAAGGGGCCGTTCTTCCTCACCCAGAACCTGCTGCCGCTGATGGCTGACGGTGGCCGTATCCTCAACGTTTCCAGCGGTCTGACCCGCTTCAGCTTGCCGGGTTACGGCGCTTACGCGGCGATGAAAGGCGCGATGGAAGTGCTGACGCGTTATCAGGCCAAAGAACTCGGTGCACGCGGTATTTCCGTGAACACCCTGGCGCCCGGGGCGATCGAAACCGATTTCGGCGGCGGCACGGTGCGTGATAACAGCGACGTGAACAGCTATGTCGCCGGCAACACCGCGTTGGGGCGCGTTGGTCAGCCGGATGACATCGGTGCTGCGATTGCATTGCTGCTGGCGCCGGGCAGTCAGTGGATCAACGGCCAGCGCGTAGAGGCGTCGGGCGGGATGTTTTTGTAAACGCCATCGAGATCTTTTGCTTTTATCCCGAGACAGCCTGGCGCATCACCACCCGCTCGCGCACCACGTCATACACCCAGTGGTAGACGTAGGTGTACGGCAGAAAAAACAGCAACACGCCGATGTCCAGCAGAAACGCTTGCCCCAGGCTCACCTTCAACCACCAGGCAATCAACGGCACACCCACCGCGACCAGACCGCCTTCGAACAACAGCGCATGGACAACACGTACCCACGCGTTGTGCACGATGTCGTAGTGTTTGAGCGCACGGTCGAACAGGCCGTTGAAGACCACGATCCAGGCCAGAGCAAGGGCGGCGATAACAAGAGTGACAACGCCCATCTCGAGCATCGGTTTGTCCATGATCCACGCCAGCAGCGGCGTACAGATCAAAATGGCCAGCAATTCGAAACCGATGGCCTGGAAAATACGTTCAGTGATGGATTTGTTGGCGCTCATGGCCAGACTCCTCTGAGTGACTGTGGTTGCCATGATCCTTCTTCACACCGATACTTCATAACCAATAACCATCGATCAAGGCGATAGTTCATGGCCTCTCAAGAAGTGTTGCAGGCTTTCGTTCAGGCAGCGACTCAAGGCTCGTTTTCCGCCGCGGCGCGCAAATTGGGCCGCAGTCAGTCGACCATCAGCGCCGCCGTGGCCAGCCTTGAAATCGACGTGAACCTGACTCTGTTCGACCGCAGCAGCCGCAAACCGAGCCTGACCCCGGCCGGGCACGTGATGCTGCAACGGGCCGAGGACATTCTGGCCGCCACCAGTCGACTGGAAATGACCGCCAGCCAACTGTCCCAAGGGGTCGAGCCGAAGCTGACCGTGGCGATTTCCGACACGTATCAGTCCGACCGATTCGAAGCCGCGCTCAGCGCCTTCGAGCAGCGTTATCCGGATCTGGAACTTGAATGCCTGATCGCCGAGTGCGATGACTTGGTGGCCTTGGTGCAACGGGGTCGGGCGCATGTGGCCTTCGCCGAAAAACAAGACAGTTACCCGCCGGACCTGGTCAGCTCGACCGTGGAAGAACGGACCGAGATTGCCCTGTTCGTGTCCCGCGAGCATCCGTTGGCGGCGCTGAGCCACATCAATCAAGACGTGTTGCAACAACACCGGGAGTTGCGTCTGGCGACGATCGTCAATCCGTATGAAAGCCGTGCGAAGGGGCGCGTCTGGTCGGCGCCGAGTTATCTGATGCTGCTGGAAATGGCCCAGGGCGGATTCGGCTGGGTCCCTTTGCCCCGGTGGCTGGTGGAGCGATTTGGGCCAGGGACGTTGCAGGAACTGGACGTGCGCGGCTGGCCGAAACCGGTGTTCGTCGATGCACTGTGGTCGCGGCTGCATCCGCCAGGGCCGGCGGGGAGTTGGTTATTGAGCAAGATGCTGGAATAGCGGTGCTGCCATTCGCGAGCAAGCCCGCTCCCACAGGATTTGCGCTAAACCTGTGGGAGCGAGCTTGCTCGCGAAGAGGACCGCAAGATCACATCACTTCAGCTCCCGCAACCGGGCCTCGATAAACCGCCGCTCCGGCACTTGCTGCGTCAACTCCAGCGCCCGCTCATAAGCCGCCCGCGCCTCATCACCCCTTCCCAACTGCCGACAAAACTCCGCCCGCGCCGCGTGAGCCAAGTGGTAATCCAGCAAATTACCCCGCGCCAGGATCCCTTCAATCAACGTCAGCCCCGCCAACGGCCCATCCCGTTTGGAGATCGCCGCCGCACGGTTCAATTCGATCACTGGCGAAGGCGCCGCCCGCAACAGTACGTCATACAGACCCACAATCTCCAGCCAGTCCGTTTCCGCCGCCGTGGGCGCTTCGGCATGCGACGCCGCAATCGCCGCTTGCAGGCAATAAGGCCCGAAGCGCCGGGTTGTCAGTGCACGCTCCACCAGTGCGCAACCTTCGGCGATCATCTCGGCGTCCCACAACGAACGGTCCTGTTCATCCAGCACGATCAACTCTCCGCTCGCCGATGTCCGGGCCGGGCGTCGGGACTCGTGCAGCAGCATCAGCGCCAGAAGCCCCATCACTTCGGGCTCGGGCAGCAAATCCATCAACAAACGACCGAGCCGAATCGCTTCGCGGGTCAAATCCTCACGGGTCAGTTCCGCGCCGATGGACGCGGAATAGCCTTCGTTGAACACCAGGTAAATCACCCGCAACACGCTGTCCAGGCGCTCGGGCAATTCCGCCAACGTCGGCACTTGATAAGGTATTTTTGCGTCACGGATTTTGGCCTTGGCACGCACGATGCGCTGGGCGATGGTCGCTGGCGCCGACAGAAAGGCCCGGGCGATTTCTTCCGTGGTCAGGTCGCAGACTTCGCGCAGCGTCAACGGCACCTGGGCGTTCGCCGCGAGTGCCGGGTGACAACAGGTGAAGATCAGGCGCAGGCGATCGTCTTCCACGTCTTCGTCACTCCAGTCGGCCTGCTCCAGCGCCTCCAGTTGAGCGATCAACATCGGTTGCGACGCGATAAAACGTGCGCGCCGACGCAATACATCAATGGCCTTGAAACGCCCCGTGGACACAAGCCAGGTACGCGGATTGTCCGGCACACCGTCACGCTGCCAGCGTTCGACCGCGACGAAAAACGCCTCGTGCAAGGCCTCTTCGGCGAGGTCGAAATCTCCGAGCAAACGGATCAGGGTCGCCAGAATCCGCCGCGAGTCTTCGCGGTAAACCTGCTCGACCTGCGCCCGTACCGACTCGGCCGACATCAGGCGCCGGGATTCAACTGACGAACGGGACGCACCTCGACACAGCCGACCCGGGCCGCCGGGATGTTGCCGGCGACCTGGATGGCTTCATTGAGGTCTTTGGCATCGATCAGGTAGAAGCCGGCCAATTGCTCCTTGGTTTCGGCGAACGGGCCGTCGGTGATCGACATTTTCCCGTTGCGCATCCGCACCGTGGTCGCGGTCTGCACCGATTCCAGCGCCTCGGCGGCGACCATTCGGCCGCTGCCCTGGATCGCCTCGGCATAGGCCATGCATTCAGCGTCATTCGGGCTTTCGGGCAGCGAGTGCAACTCGTGCTCGTTGCTGTAGACCAGGCATAAATACTTCATGGGGCTCTCCTGAATCGAACGGATCAACTATGGCTGTAGATTGACGCTTTCGCGACATTCCCGGCGAATCAGCACGACGCTCACGGCTCCAGGTTGAACAGCACCGTGCCGCTCATCATGTCGAACGGGGCCGACCAGTGTTCGTGGACGATGCGCCATTGTCCATCGTCGCGCCGATAGCAGGCGGTCACGCGCATCCAGCAGGCCTGGGTTTCGCCCTTCTCGTTGGTGCCGCCGCAATGGGCCAGCCAATGGGCGAAGGCGATATGCTCGTCCGCCACGATGTTCATATGGTCGAAATCAAACTTGTGCGCGCCCTGGCACATTTCCATGCATTCCTGCCAATGCGCGCGGTAGGCCGCCTTGCCGCGAAATTGCAGGGCCTTCACCGCATCGTAGGAGACGATGTCCTCGGCATACAGGGGCATGAGTTTCTCGACATCCTTGGCGATGACCGCCTGACGATAGGTGTCGATCAGGGTCTGGATTTCGTGGGTAGCGTTCATGGTGGTTCTCCGTGGTTTTTGTGGTGAAGACACCTTTAGTCGTCTGGCGAAAAGACAAATCGACAGCGGAAATAAAAATAGTCCAGGAACGCAAACTCGTTAGAATTCGAAACACATTTATGTTGGAAAAAGGACACTCCAGTGACAGCCCGACTCGTGCCTTACGACAGCCTGAACGCGCTCCAGCGCCAGCAGGTCGAGGCCATTGAAGTTCACAAAGAACAAATCAGGTTCTGCGGCGACATTCACGGTGCGTTGCACACCTTGCTGTCCAAACCCGGCCCCGGCGTCAAAGGATTTGCGCTACTGGTCGAGGATGTTCCCGTGGCCTTTCTGCTGCTCAAACGCCCGCCCGTATTGCCGGCGTGGGCCGATGAACACAGCGCCACCCTTCACGCACTGCAAGTCGATCATCGGGCTCAGGGCAAAGGCTATGGCAAGGCCTGTCTGCAAGCCCTGCCCGACGTTGCGCGTCAGGCGTTTCCGGAAATAAAGGGGCTGGAGTTGTCGGTGGATGCGGATAACGCATCGGCCATCGCGCTTTACGCAAAATTCGGCTGGGTCGACAGCGGCGAAGCCTACAGGGGCCGGATCGGTTACGAACGGCGCATGGGTCTGATTTTCTGAGGTGGTTATGCTCAACAGTATCGAAGAACTGGAAGCCCTCTACGGCCAACCTCACGACCGCGCCGTACGCAAGCAGATCGCTTTTTTGAACGAGGCCGAAGCTGGTGACGGTGGAAGCGGCATACTTCCACTGCTCCAATGCCATCGTTCGTTCGGATTTATGGAACCCGCAAAAGCACGTCGAATGCGCTCCCCTGCCGACGGCGAGCCTTTCACAAGCGTTTGAACGATGGGCAGTTCGATGCCGAGACATATGACCGGGAAGCGCCGGCCAGAGTGCGGGACAACCTTTACTGATCGAACACGAAAAAGGGTTGCCTTGAGGCAACCCTTGGGAGATATCGGAGCAATAGGCTGTAGTCGAAAGTTACTTCTGCGTCGCATAGCGCTTCAGTGAAATAGCCTCCTGTTATGCAGTACTCACGAACTCTACTTTGAAGGCCTCAGCCATCGTTATCGTATTGCAGCAATTGACGTCGCTTCGCCAGTTTTTCCAGCAACATATCACCAGAGATCAGCTTTCCCTGCTCCTTGTCGCGTGAAGAGAACGAAAGCAGTCTGATCAGCGCGATGGTCTCATCTCGCCGCTTACGTTTCTCGTAAGACTCGATCACAACTCCAACTCCATCTCATGCCAAGCCATCCCGCCATGGTCAGACGCTGAAGGCTTGATGTAAGCAAAGCCGAACCCGGCATACAGCGGAATATGCCGCTCCTTGCACATCAGATGGATGTGGGTCTTGCCCAGCGCGCGCATCCGCTCGATGAATTCGCCCATCAACTGTTTCGCCAGGCCCTGCCCCTGAAAATCCGGGTGCACCACCACCGACATGATGACCACGTGCGGGCCGGCCGGGTCGTGGCCGATCAGTTCCTTGAACGCCTCGTCCGACATCTCGACCTGAAACGCCGCACCGGAATTGATGAAACCGGCTACAACGCCATCGACTTCGGCCACGATGAAACCTTCGGGCCAGGTGGCGATGCGGGTGGCGATTTTCTCGCGGGTCGCGGCTTCGTCGCCTTCGTAGGCAACCGTTTCGATGGCGTAGCAGCGGTCCAGATCAGCAGGCGTGACGTGGCGGATGACGGTGTTCATGGCAGCTCGGGATCAGCGATGGAAAGGCTGGGGATCATAAATCAGCGCCACCACGACATCGAGAGGCGAATCGCCGATCCGCCTCTCGATCCAGTCATTACGCCTTGAGCGGCAGCCAGATTTCCAGCACGCCGGTGTTGAGCTTCGGGTTGAAGTCTTCGCTATAGCGTTCGAATTCCGGCGCGTCCGCCGCCTGATAACCGGACTGTGGCAGCCAGGTTTTCCAGATGTATTGGAAGGTCTGGGGCAACTGATCGAGAGAGCCTTTGTGCTCGAACACTGCATAGTGCTGAGGCTGGACCTCAACCCAACGGTATTTCTCGGGCAGGTCGTCGAGCTTGCTGATTTCAACGCCGGCAATGTATTCGAAGCCGCCCTTGCCATCCGGATTGCAACAGATGCCGTAGGTCACTTCGTTTTTTTGACCGGGAATTTTGCCAATCTCGGGAATGAATTTCTCCCAGAGAGCAGGGATGCCGCTGGTCGTATCCGTGGTAAATCGTCCGCCAAGCCCTGCAATGAGCAGGAAGTGCCCGTGCTCGAAGCGTGGCTTGGCCGTTTCGACGCCTGTTTGCTCATCCATGACTCAACTCCTGGAACAAAAAAGTGGGTTCGGCTGGGAGTATAGAACCCAAACCGAATTCGCCCAGTTACAGAGCATGCAGCTGCTCGACAGCACCTGCGCCGACGAACTCGGTATACCCCGATAGGATCACGTAGACCGCGAAATAGCAGAAGATCGCCGCCGATGCCATATAGGAGTAACGCAGCAGTTTGTCGCCCAGCAACTTGCCTCCGTGACTCGCGGCGAAGCACAACGCAACGCACCAGAGCACCCCGGCGCAGAGAAATCCGCCAAGAAACAACACCGAACTGAGGGCGCCACCGCCGCCGGAACGAGCGATCAATGTGCCGCCCACCGCCGCGAACCAGAGAATGGCGCTAGGTGACGACATGGCGAGGAAGATCCCGCGGAAAAACTCGCGCCGATGGGAGTTCTGACCCACGTCTTCGGCCTGCGCCAGTACCGCCTCATGGTGAATCGCCGAATAGATCATCTTCGCCGCGAAGTACAACAACAGCGCCGAACCTCCGATCCACAGCACCCAGCGCACGCTTTCGTATTGCAGCAAAACGGTCATCCCGGCCAAGGCCAGCACGGCGTAGATCAGGTCGCCCACACACGTCCCCAAACCCAGCGCGAAGCCTTGAAAATAGCCACGCTGCATCGCCAACGTGATCATCGCGATGTTGGCCACGCCGATGTCCAGGCACAGCGAAAGGCTCAGCAAGAAGCCACTGGTAAATTCCATCAACCGATTTCCTTCGGACAAATTTGTTTACATAGTCGCTGGACAGTTTGCCACATCAGCCCTTACATTCCGCCACAGGTCACCGCAGTGACCAGCGTCGCTCGGACGGTTCCGGGCGCTCACGTTACCCGAGGCAACAATGGCCAACCCAGGTTCGCCGCGCCGCTTTGCGCGCATAGATCGACTCCCCCCTTACGTATTCAACATCACTGCCGAGCTGAAGATGGCCGCCCGTCGTCGTGGCGAAGACATCATCGACTTCAGCATGGGCAACCCCGACGGCCCGACACCGCCGCACATCGTCGAAAAACTCGTCACCGTCGCCCAGCGCGAAGACACTCACGGCTACTCGACGTCCAAGGGCATTCCGCGTCTGCGCCGGGCGATTTCCAATTGGTACAAGGATCGCTACGAGGTCGACATCGACCCGGAAAGCGAAGCCATCGTCACCATCGGTTCCAAGGAAGGCCTGGCGCATTTGATGCTGGCTACCCTCGACCAGGGCGACACCGTTCTGGTGCCGAACCCGAGCTACCCGATTCACATCTACGGCGCGGTGATTGCCGGCGCTCAGGTGCGTTCGGTGCCATTGATTCCGGGCGTGGACTTCTTCGCCGAACTGGAAAGCGCCATTCGCGGCTCGATTCCGAAACCGAAAATGATGATCCTCGGCTTCCCGTCGAATCCCACTGCCCAGTGCGTGGAGCTGGACTTCTTCGAGCGAGTGATCGCCCTCGCCAAGCAGTACGACGTTTTGGTGGTGCACGACCTGGCCTACGCCGACATCGTCTACGACGGCTGGAAAGCCCCGTCGATCATGCAAGTGCCGGGCGCCAAGGACATCGCGGTGGAGTTTTTCACCCTGTCCAAGAGCTACAACATGGCGGGTTGGCGCATCGGTTTCATGGTCGGCAATGCCGAACTGGTCAACGCCCTGGCGCGGATCAAGAGTTATCACGACTACGGCACGTTCACCCCGCTGCAGGTCGCGGCGATTGCGGCGCTGGAAGGCGATCAGCAGTGCGTCAAAGACATCGCCGAGCAGTACCGGCAGCGTCGCAACGTGCTGGTCAAAGGCCTGCATGAACTGGGCTGGATGGTCGAGAATCCAAAAGCGTCGATGTATGTCTGGGCGAAGATTCCAGAGGCTTATGCGCACCTGGGCTCGCTGGAGTTCGCCAAGAAACTGCTGGCCGAAGCCAAGGTTTGCGTCTCGCCGGGTGTAGGGTTTGGGGAGTATGGAGATGACCACGTGCGCTTCGCGCTGATCGAAAACCAGGATCGGATTCGTCAGGCCATACGCGGGATTCGCGGGATGTTCCGGGCGGATGGGCTAATTAGCAAATCTTGACGCCCTGCACATAACACTGTGGGAGCGGGCTTGCTCGCGAATGCGGTGTGTCAGTCAACATTGATGTTGTCTGACACGGCCCCTTCGCGAGCAAGCCCGCTCCCACATTTGGTTTTGCGGTGTCAGTGACTTAGACGAACAGCGACAACAGCAGGATAAAGCCCAGACCCACCACGGACAGGATGGTTTCCATCGCAGTCCAGGTCTTGAAGGTTTCCGCCACGGTCATGTTGAAGTACTGCTTCACCAGCCAGAAACCCGCATCGTTCACGTGAGACAGGATCAACGAACCGGCACCGGTGGCCAACACCAGCAGCTCACGGTTCACACCTGGAATCATCCCCACCACCGGCACCACGATGCCCGCGCCGGTAATGGTGGCTACGGTTGCCGAACCGGTCGCGATACGAATCACCGCTGCTACCAGCCAGGCCAGCAGGATCGGCGAGATCTGTGCGTTCACCGCCATGTGGCCGATCACGTCACCCACGCCGCTGGTCACCAGCATCTGCTTGAAGCCACCACCGGCACCGATGATCAGAATGATCGCGGCGGTCGGCGCAAGGCTCGCGTCGAGCAACTTGAGAATTTTGCTGGAGCCCATGCCCTGACGGTGCCCGAAGGTGTACAGCGACAGCAGCAACGCCAGCAGCAGCGCCGAAATCGGGTGACCGATCAGGTCCATGAACGAGCGGAAGAAATTGCCGTCCGGCAGGACCACGTCAGCAAAGGTCTTGAGCAACATCAGGAACACCGGCAGCAACACGGTGATCAGGGTGATGCTGAAGCTCGGCAGCTCAACTGCCTCTGGCTCGCGCGCCAGTTGGTCGACCAGTTCCTGGTTAGGATGACCCGGAATGTACTTGGCAATGAACGTGCCGTAGATCGGGCCGGCGATGATGGCCGTCGGCAGCGCAACGATCAGGCCGTAGAGAATGGTTTTACCAATGTCGGCACCGAACACACCGATGGCCAGCAACGGGCCCGGGTGCGGCGGAACCAGACCGTGCACGGCGGACAGACCGGCCAGCAGCGGGATACCGATCTTGATGATCGACACGCCGGTACGCCGGGCGACGATGAACACCAGCGGGATCAGCAGCACGAAGCCGATTTCGAAGAACAGCGGAATGCCGACCAGGAAGGCCGCGAACATCATCGCCCACTGCACCTTGTCCTTGCCGAACGCGCGAATCAGGGTTTGGGCAATCTGATCCGCCCCGCCCGACTCCGCCATCATTTTGCCGAGCATCGTGCCCAGCGCGAGGATGATCCCGACGAAACCGAGCACCCCACCGAAGCCGTCCTGGAACGCCTTGATGATGGTGCCGATCGGCATGCCGGAGGTCAGCCCGAGAAAGGCAGCGGCGATGATCAGGGCAATGAACGGATGAAGCTTGAACTTGGTGATCAGGACGATAAGCCCGATCACCGTGACCACTGCGTCTAGCAGCAGGAACGTCTCGTGGGACATGCCAAACATTAGGGGTGTCTCCTGGTTGTTGTTGTTATTAAAGCGGGTAATTCGCAAGCCATCAGGACAGCGCTATCTCTTCGGGCAAAACTCATACGGCGTGTTTCAGGCCATGAGCCTGCCACCAGTCATGAGCTTGCTTCGCCAATTGGTCGACGCTGTGGTTAGACGCGTCCAGTGCCAGGGTCAGGGGCTCGCCAACGGGGGATTCGAGGGTGGCGAACTGACTGTCGATCAACGTTGATGGCATGAAGTGGCCCGGCCGATGGGAGACGCGATCAGCGGCGACTTCCGGGGTCAGCTCAAGGAACACGAAGCCCAGGCCCGGCAAGGCGCGGCGCAGACGTTCGCGGTAAATGTGTTTGAGGGCCGAGCAGGTCAGCACCGGGCGTTCGCCCTTGGCGTCGATGCGGCGCAATTCATCGCACAGGCTGTCGAGCCAGCCGGTACGGTCGTCGTCGTTCAGGGGGATACCCGCGCTCATCTTTTCGATATTGGCGGCAGGGTGGAAAGTGTCGCCTTCAATGGCGGTCGCGCCGCTGAGTTGGCACAAGGCCTCGCTGACGCAAGTCTTGCCGCAACCGGCAACGCCCATGATGACCAGGGCGGTGATGGGATGATTCATGTAACACCTCAGTGCGCAGACAGCGCTACCTTTGACAGTTAGGACATTAGTGTCCTGTCTCATAAATACGTTCCTTTTTGACGAGTGGCTGTTGTTGTCAGGCAAGGCACCGCGACGAGTCATAGCTGGCTATGGCGAGGAGCGGTAACGCAGCATGACAGCAACAGACACCGTCAAAAATGAACAGTATTTATGAGACAGGACACTCCAATCAAAAGCAGAAGTTGCCGACGCCTTCTTGTCATTTTTGTGGGTTGCAGCATGTTCGTTCCCAACGCCAAAAAACGGGGATCAGGCAAACCCCGCTCACGCATTTGCAGCTGCGTCGAGACAGCGCTACCTTAGTGCCTCGAATTTTGTTTGGCAAGCCGTCCGATGATCTCCCCTAAAAACGATAAAAATACGCGCACCACTGGCCGCCCCACCCTGAGCGAAGTCGCACGCCTGGCCGGTGTCAGCCCGATCACTGCCTCTCGCGCCCTGCGCGGGGTCAGCACGGTGGCCACCGAACTGGTGGAAAAAGTGCAGAAAGCGGCGCTTGAACTCAACTACGTGGTCAACCCTGCCGCTCGCGCGTTAGCCTCGGCCCAGAGCCATTCGGTGGTGGTTTTGGTGCCGTCGCTGTCCAACTTATTGTTCATCGACACGCTGGAAGCCATTCATCAGGTTTTGCGCCCCAAAGGCTTTGAGGTGCTGATCGGGAACTTCCATTACTCACGTGATGAAGAAGAAAACCTGCTGCGCAACTACATGGCGTATCAGCCTCGCGGTTTGCTGCTGACCGGTTTCGACCGCACCGAAAGTTCGCGCCGGATGATCGAGGCCAGCAACATTCCGTGCGTGTACATGATGGAACTGGACAGCGCAGCCGGGCTCAATTGCGTGGGTTTTTCGCAACTCGCTGCCGGCGAGACAGCGGCCGGGCATTTGCTGTCACGCGGTCGTAAGCGTCTGGCCTACATCGGCGCGCAACTGGATCAACGCACGTTGCTGCGCGGCGAAGGTTTCCGCAAAGCCCTGCAAAAGGCCGGTTTGTATGACCCGGACCTGGAAGTGCTGACCCCTCGCGCTTCCTCCGTCGGCCTTGGTGGCGAACTGTTCCTGCAACTGATTGCCACTCGTCCCGATGTCGACGCGATCTTTTTCGGCAACGACGACCTGGCCCAGGGCGCACTGCTCGAAGCCATGCGCTGCGGGATCAAGATCCCCGAACAAGTGGCGATCCTCGGCTTCAACGACCTGCCGGCCTCGGCCCACATGGTCCCGCGCCTGAGCAGCATCAGCACCCCGCGCGAGGCGATTGGCCGTCGCGCGGCGGAGCAGATGTTGACGTTGATGGCTGGCAACACGGTGGCCAAACCGGTGCAGGACATGGGGTTTGAGTTGAAGGTGCGCGAAAGCACCTGACGCTGGTTGATCGTTTCCACCACTCTGCGTGGGAACGATCATCAACGCCCCATCAACTCCACAATCGCCAACGCCCCTTTCTGCAATGGCTGGCTCTTGAGCCATACCGCATGCACCGGCAGCACCAACCCGTTCTCGATGTTACGAAAGCTCAGGCGTTTGAGCCTTCCAGCATCGAGCCACGGCTGGACCACCGACAGCGGAAAATTGCCCCAACCCAATCCGGCCTCGACCATTTCCAGCGCCATGGCCAAGGTGTCGGTGCGCCAGTAAGACTCGGCCACCAGCGGCCGGGTTTCGCTGATCGGCAGGTCGCGGCTGGCGACGATGATTTGCCGTACGTGGACCAAGTCTTCCAGAAACAAATCCTTGCCCTGAAACAACGGATTGTCTGCCGCCAGCGTGGCGATCATCCGTTCGTTGCCGACGAACTGGAACCGCTCCAGCACGTTCATGCTCAGCCCGGCGAACGCCAGGCAAACGCTGACCCGGCCGCTGTGGAGCATCGCCAGCACATCATCCTGCGGTGCGCTGAGCACTTCGATCTCCAGTAGCGGATGACGCTCGGCGATGACCTTGATCGCCGCCATCACGCGGCCCTTGTCGATGTCCGCCACCACCCCGATCGACAACTTGCTTTCCAGCCCAAGCGACAACTCGACCGCATGCACTTGCAGCTGTTTGAGCTGCTCGGCAATCAGTCGCGCATGCGGCACCAATGCGCTGGCCATCGCCGTCGGTACCGGCTCGCGATGGCTGCGATCGAACAATGGATAACCGAGCTCGGCTTCCAGGTTGGCGATGCCCATGCTCACCGCCGACGGCACTTTACCCAGCGCCCGGGCGGCAGCGGAAAACGAGCCGCGCTCGATCACTGCGAGGAACAACTCGATGCTGTCACTGTTGAAATTCATCCATCGTCCTATCAATAAAACTGAAAGCTACTGACTTTTTCTGTCAGCCCTATTGAAGCTATCTTTCGTCGCCTTCGCCAGTGCTCCTGGCTTCAAGTTGGCAAGAAGAGGCAAAACCCCATGCAAGGCGTTAAACGAAAACTGGTCTACGTGTCGCTTTACGAGGTCATCGGCATGACCTTCTCGGCCCTGGGTCTGGCTTTGTTGTCCGGCACCTCGCCCGGCAGCACTGGCCCGTTGGCAGTGATCATCACCACCATCGCGGTGACCTGGAATTTCATCTACACCACGCTGTTCGAGCGCTGGGAAAGTCGTCAGCCTTCGCGAACCCGCACCGTTAAACGGCGCATCGCCCATGCCGTGGGTTTTCAACTAACCTTGATAGTGTTCCTCATCCCGTTGATCGCCTGGTGGATGAACATCAGCCTGGTGCAAGCCTTCCTGCTGGACGCGGCGCTGATCATTTTCATCCCGTGTTACACCTTCGCCTTCAACTGGTTGTTTGATCGTACGTTTGGTTTGCCAACTTCGGCGCTTCCGGATCCGGTTTGAAAACGCTGAATGTCTGTTAGATTCCTGAAGCGTCGAATCGCTAATGGAGTAGCTCAATGGAACACGCACTGAAGATTCTGGGTAAAGCCTCGTCCATTAACGTCAGAAAAGTCCTGTGGACCTGTGAGGAACTGGGTGTTGCCTACGAACGTGAAGACTGGGGCGGCGGTTATGCCTCGACCCACACGCCGGAGTTTCTCAGGCTCAATCCCAACGCACTGGTGCCGGTGCTCATCGATGAGGCCGGCGTGCTGTGGGAGTCCAACACCATCTGCCGCTATCTGGCCGGTAAACACCACAATACCGATCTGCTACCCCACGAACCGGCGGCCCGCGCTCGGGTGGAGCAGTGGATGGATTGGCAAGCGACTGAACTCAATGCCTCCTGGAGCTTTGCGTTCACGGCGTTGGTACGCAAAGATCCGGAGTTCCAGGACCCGCATCACATTGCCGCCGGTGTACACGGCTGGAATCAGAAAATGGGCATCCTCGAGCATCAGCTCGCGGCCACCAAAGCGTATGTCGCCGGGCCACACTTCACACTGGCGGACATCGTCATCGGGCTGTCGGTCAACCGCTGGCTGATGACACCGATGGAGCGTCCCGACTACCCCGCCATCGACGAGTATTTCCAACGGTTGGCACAACGCCCGGGGTTCCTGAAACATGGCTGCAACGGCCTGCCATAACGCCAAACCCGCAACGCTCCTACCCTGAAAAGAGAGACTCATGAACGGACTCAACGTACTGCTGACTGGTGCCTGCGGCAGAATCGGCAAAACCTTTTTCGAAGCCTCAAAAGACCGCTACACCTTCGTCCTGACGGATCGCGTGAAGCCCGACTTTGCGGTCGATGCGCCTCACCGTTTTGTCAGCCTGGACCTGTCCGACCCCGCGGCAATGGGCGAAGTATTGCAAGGGATCGACGTCATCGTGCACCTGGCCGGCATTCCTCACGCCACTGCCACTTTCAATGAGCTGCTGCCCAATAACATTCTGGCCACCACTTACCTGTTCGAAGCCGCGGCGGCGGCTGGCTGCAAACGACTGGTGTTCGCCAGCAGTGCGCAAACCATCGAAGGCTATCCGGTGGACCGGCAGATCACTCCGGGCATGCAGGTCATGCCGGCCAATCTGTATGGCGTCAGCAAGTGTTATGGCGAAGCGTTGTGTGCGTTCTATGCTGCCAAACGCAACCTTTCGACCATCGCGATACGGATCGGTGCTTTCGAATTCCCGGACCGTCATGAACTGACCAATGCCCGAGACCTGAGCGCCTGGCTGAGCCCGCGCGATGCAGTGCAATTGCTGCAGCGTTCGGTGGAGGTCGAAGGCGTGCAACACCTGATCGCCCACGGCATTTCCAACAACCGCTTCAAGCGCCTGGACCTCAGCGAAACCATGCGGGTGTTGGGTTACCGGCCGGTGGATGATGCGTTTCAGACGTTCGATATCCCTATTGCGCCATAAGCCCATCGCTGATCCACCGTGCGGTCGACCTCTGCCGTCCGGCGGCAAAGGTTGGCCTAAATTCCTCGTCATTTGCTGAGCTTCAAAGACGCAACTAGTTGTTTTTGTTGATATTTATCAACAAGGCATACTATTTGCTGAAAACACTGCACCGCAAATACCTACAAGGTCTCTTCATCATGTTGGTCAGTGCAAAACAAAACCTGGTGGCGCCCCTCCCCAAGCGCCCCGGCGACGAACCGATCACGGACGCTGCCGCCGGACTTCAGGGCGGCCTGCAAGCCGCCATGACGCAAGCCCTGCAAAACAATGTGCAGGCGCAAACCGCGCAGACCACTAAGCAGGTCCAGGACTCCGCCACTCAAATCGCCACGCAACAGGTCAGCGAAGCGACCCGGATCAGCGACTACGTTGATGAAGCGTTCGCTAAAACCCGCGTGGGACTGCAAGCCTCGTCCGCCCAACTACCGGCCGATGTTGAAACAGCCACGGACGCCTTCAAGGAGTACATGAGCAAAACACCGGAACAGCGGTTGCGCGACAGCATTCTGGAAGAGATGGGGCTGACGGAAGATGACTTAAAAGCCATGCCGCCGGAAAAACAACTGGCGATCGGTAAAGAGATTGCCGAGCGCATGCAAGACAAGATCAAACTGGCGCAAGCCGAGAAAGAGAACAGCAGCAGCGAAAACGGCAGCAGCCAGGTGGTCGACAAGTTCCTCGCTTCGCTTTAACAGCGCGGGCGACACAATCCGTAGCAGCTGGCGAAGCCTGCGTTCGGCTGCTACGGATCGCGTTTTGGCTTAACTGATCGGCATTGCCCTTCGAGGGACCCTTTTCAATGTTCCCCTATCAACTTATCTGCAAGGTCGAGTTGAACTGACTGATTGCATCCACCACATGCCGCGACCCTTGTTGAATCTCCAGAATCACCGCTCCTGCCTCATTCGCCAGTTCCACTCCAAGCCCGGTTCGACTCAAACTGGACTGCATGCTCGACACCGCACTCAATGACAAATCGTGGTTCTTGCGCACCACTTCAACGATCTCCAGTGTTGCCTGGCTCGTTCGTGCCGCAAGGCTGCGAACTTCATCGGCGACTACCGCGAACCCGCGCCCGTGCTCCCCGGCCCGGGCCGCTTCAATCGCGGCGTTGAGCGCCAGCAGGTTGGTCTGATCGGCAATGCCGCGAATGGTCTGAACGATGGTGCCGATGATGTCGGACTGTTTGCTGACGGCATCAATGCTCAGTGCCGCTTCGTTCAAGTCTTTGGAAATGTCCTGGATGGTCTGCACCGTTTGCTGCACCACCTGAGAACCTTTCTGCGCACACGCGTCGTTTTGAACCGAGGTGCTGTGGGCCGACTCCGCGGCGGTTTGCAGGGTGGTCACCTGATCGGTGATGTCGCTGGCGAACTTGACCACTTTGTACAATCGACCCTTGGTGTCGAACAGCGGGTTGTAGGAGGCCTCCAGGAAAACCGTATGACCGTGCTTATCTTTGCGCTCGAAACGGTGCGAGTGATATTCGCCGCGATTGAGCGAGGCCCAGAACGCTTTGTAGGCCTGAGATTCGGCTTCGGCGCGATGACAAAACAGGCTGTGGTGCTGGCCAACCACTTCGTTGAGCGAGTAATGCATCGTCTTCAAGAAGTTGTCGTTGGCCGTGATGACCTTGCCATCCGGAGTGAATTCGATCACGGCCATGGAACGACCGATCGCCGCGAGCATGCTCTCGTTTTCGTGCTCCTTGTAGACCCTGGCGGAGATGTCAGTGGCGACTTTGATCACACTCCGAACCTGACGATCAGCGCCGAACACCGGCATATAGCTGGCTTCAAGCCAGATCTCCTCGCCGCTCCTGTTCAAGCGTAAAAAGGTCCCGCTCACCGGTTCGCCACGGGCCAGGTCACGCCACAACTTGGCGTAGGCTTCGCTTCGATAAAACGCTTCATCGCAGAATATCCGGTGATGTTTTCCGCGCACTTCTTCGACGCTGTAACCCATGGCACTGCAAAAGTTGTCGTTGGCATCGAGCACGATGCCTTCGGGAGTGAACTCAATCATTGCCATCGAGCGACTGACCGCGGCCAACTTCGCGTTAGCCTCGGTCAGCGCGCAACTGAATCGTTCGATTTCCAGCAGGTCGGTCTTGTGACGTCGGTTAAACATAGTCGTATCACCTTCAGCGCGGTCTTTTGTTTGATGAAAGTTCTTTGGTCTTTCAACAGCTCCACCACTACGTTCCAAGGAACAGGCACACGCCCCCCTCCACAGGAAGGACTTGGTCAGGTGATCAATGATGTTTAATCGGAGAGTCCATGCAGCAACGCTCTTATCAAGACATCCTTCTCTTGATAGCCCGGAATCGGGCCAGCCCTAACGTTCTGATAAGACATTCCATTGACCGGACAGCTCCGTGTTGTTCAGAGTCGGTGCCTTGGGTTGCGCACGCTTTTAACGTGTGTGACGGCCTTCACATGGCGGTCGACATAGTTAGTTACGAGTCAGCATAGACAGGCGAGGAAGGTAAGCAAGGCCACTAGTCGGCCAGTATTGAGGACAAAATCGGTTCAGCATCGGTATGCGTCATTTCTCAGCGAGCATGCCCATCAACGCCTGCACCGCCGCCGAGGGAGGCTTTTTCGCAGCGGCCACCAAGGCAAACTCTCGATCGATACGCGGTTTGACCGGCACCACACGCAGCCCCTGAAGTTGGCTCGGCAGTGTCATCTCCGGCACCAGCGTCACTCCGATGTTTTCCCGCACCAGGGTGAACGCACTGCTCCATTCACGGACCTCGACCCGCACATCACGCAGTTGCAGCCCGGCATCCTTCGCCAGGCTGCGAGCGTTGGTCGAACAACCGCCCGTGGCCAGTACAAAAGGTTGCTCCGCCAACTCCGCCAGGGAGATGCCTTCTTCATTCGAACGGCGAGCCAAGGGATGGCCGCCGGGCACCACCGCCATCCAGGCATCACGTCCGAGGCGACCGGCATTGCGCTCGGGCGCCGGGTTCAATACCACGCCGACATCCACCAACCCGGCACCGAGCAGCGTTTCCACTTCATCGTCGCTGACCTCCAGCGCGACCACCTGAATGCCGGGATAAAGCCGGTTGAACTGACGCAGCAGCGGCGGCAGGAAAGTCGCCAGCACCATGGGGAAACTGGCTAGGCGAATCGTCCCGCGCTGAATGTCTTTGGTGGCATCGACGCAGGTGCGGATATTTTCCAGGGCACCGAGCATGGTTCTCGCGTGTTCGATCACAGACAGGCCGATTGCCGTCGGCAAGGTCTGGCGACTCTCCCGACTGAACAGCTGAACGCCCAGAGTTTCTTCAATCAACGCCAAGGCCTGGCTGGCACCGGACTGGGTCATGCCGACCCGCTCGGCAGCCCGGGTAATGTTGCCCGTGTCAGCCACCGCCACCACCATTCGCCAATGCATCAGATTCATCATGGCAGTAGCTTTCCTTATGGCGGTTTTCTGAAAGATTAATTTTACCGAGGGTGCTGCGCACTATGACACTGGCGCAAATCCCCAACCAGAGCCCTGCCAATGAAGTTGTATTACGCCCCACACGCCTGCTCGCTCGCGCCACATATCGTGCTGCGCGAACTGGATCTGTCGTTCGAATTGATCCGCGTCAACAACAACACCAAGAGAACTGCCAGCGGCGAGGACTTCCTCGCCATCAACCCCAAGGGTTACGTCGCGGCATTGCAACTGGACAATGGCGAAGTGCTGACCGAAGGCCCGGCAATCCTGCAATACCTGGCAGACCTGCGACCCGAGGGGAACCTGGCGGCAGCGAACGGTACGTTCGAACGGGTACGATTGCAGGAGTGGCTGAATTTCGTCTCGACCGAAATTCATGGTGGCTTGGGTTGGCTGTTCAATGCCGAATTTCCAGATGAGGTGAAAGCGCTGATCAAAGCGAAGTTGTTCAAGCGGTTGGCGGTGCTGAGCCAGACGCTGGAACGGCAGGATTATTTGATGGGTGAGTTGAGCGTGGTTGATGCGTATTTGTTTACGGTGTTGCGTTGGGCGCCACTGTTTGCGATTGATCTGGATCAGTGGCCGGCGTTGGTGCGATTTCAGGTCAGAATTGACCAGAGGCCAGCCGTTAAGGCGGCGTTGGCTGCGGAGTGGGTGTAGGACTTAAGACCATTCGCGAGCAGGCTCGCCCCCACAAGGGGATCTCTGTCGATCACAACTTCGTGAACACCCGAAATCACCTGTGGGAGATTCTATGGTTGAGGGGAAGCCCTCAACTGACTTTTGGTTGGTATTCGCTCTGCTCTTCAGCAGATCGATCGGCAGGTCGACCTTTTCGAAGAATGCCACCAGGTCCGGGTACTGCGCCTTGAACGGCGCGGACACCCCAATCGCCAGGCTTGCCGGCATCGAACGCGTGCCTTTTGGATTCTCCTTCGGCATGGCGCGCCAGATAGGCGAAGGTGACGCTGTCGATGGCCGCCAGGTCCGCTGTTTCTTCACGCAACCCACGCAGGCTTTCGCGGTGGCTGCCGCTGATACCGACACTGGCGAAGAACTGCCCGTCTCGATGCAGCGGCGCCAGTCGGTGACGCAACAGGTTCATGCCGCTGTTGGAGTCTTCGCCATGATCGCCCCACGACTGTCGCGAAAGGCCGGCAGGCTGCGCCACGGATCATCGGCGCGACTCAGCAACAGGCTGCAATGGTTGCCGCCATTGGCGTCCGGCAGCTTATAGCGAGGACGACCGATGACCCGGACCCGACCGGCTCGCGACGCGCGCGGTAGGCGCGGGGCAAGTCGTACCAGGGCAGCCCTGGCAAGTCGTGATGCACCAAATGCAGATTGAGGTTGAGGAACAGCCAGCGCCACGGCCAGGCGGCTTCGTTGATGATCGTCCTTTGCTCGGGCGCGGCATGGGGACGGTGTTCATAGTAGGAGCGAATCATGGCAATCGATAGCGCCGGCACACTGATCAGCAACAGGTAATGCCAGATCGGCAGCACGCTGTAGCGGGCGATAAACAGCAACATCAGCGGGGTCAGCGTGCCGTGGGTCAGCCACATCAACCAGGCTGCCGCTCACCCGTTTTCAGACGCTGCAGCTCTTCCCGGGCCAGCGCCAGCAAGGCCAGCGGTGCACCGAGGGCGAAGCGTCCGAGTACGGTTTTGTTCAGCCAGTGCAGGCTTTGTTCGAACAGTGAACTGCCCTGCCACTGCTCGGAGCTCAGGTACCGGCTTTCCGGATCGCGACCCGGGAGGGTCAGGTCTTCGTCGCAGTGCCTTCTGTGCAACGACGCTGATGAATCTTGCAAATTATTTGGTTATTTCGTCAGAAGCAGCGGGAGCCCGAGGCCGGGCTCCCTTGTCACAGGCTCAATGACCGAACACATCCACCTTCTTGGCCTTCTTGTCCGCGCGCTTTTCATCGGCGGTTTTTGCCGGTTTCTTCTTTGCCGCTTTTTTTGAATCCATGCCTTTGGCCATGATACGTACTCCACTCATACGGGATGTGAGATCAGGTATACACCTATCGCTGCGCGCGCGTTCTTTTATAATCACCCGCTTTGCGCACCGACAGTCGAAGACCATGCCCAACACCCAGTACACCTTGCTCGCCGAGCCTTTATGGCCCTTGATGAACAAGTTTTATCGCGTTCACCAATCGTCGATGAAAGCGGTCCGCGACGCTCAACTCTGGGTGGCCAGGCGCGGCGCGCTGTGTTTGCGTCCGGTGGCGGACGGGCATTGGCTGACGGGTTTGTTTGTCGATCCGGCCTGCCGTGAACAGGGCATCGCTGCGGCGCTGATCGCCGAGGCGCTCAAGGAGCTTGAAGGCCCGGTGTGGCTGTTTTGTCATCCGGACTTGCGCGGGTTTTATGAACGTCGCGGTTTTACCTTCGACCCGCCACTGCCCTACTCCATGGCGGAACGCTTGAGCCGTTATGCGCGCAGCAAACCGATGATCGCCATGGGTCTGGAAGCCTCTGAATGATTCAGGAAGGCGTCAGTCGCCTGCAGCAGGATCGAGATCCGGAAACATCACGTCGGTAAACCCGAACTTGCTGAAGTCACTGATGCGCGACGGGTACAACCGACCGATCAGGTGATCGCATTCATGCTGCACCACGCGTGCATGGAATCCCGAGGCGATGCGCACGATCGGCTGCCCTTTGGGATCGAAACCTTCGTACCGAATGTGTTGATAGCGATCCACCGCGCCGCGCAGTCCGGGCACCGACAGGCAGCCTTCGAAACCCTCTTCCAGCGTCGGGCTCAACGGTGTGATCAGCGGGTTGATCAGAATCGTCTGCGGCACGGCTTCGGCGTCCGGATAGCGTTCGCTGTGCTCGAAACCGAAGATCACCAGTTGCAGGTCGACACCGATCTGCGGCGCAGCCAGGCCAACCCCGCCAACGCTTTCCATGGTCTGGAACATGTCGTCGATCAGTTGCCACAGCTGCGGGCTGTCGAACATTTCGGCGGGCACCGGCGGGGCAATGCGCAGCAGGCGCTCGTCGCCCATTTTCAGAATTTCACGGATCATTTGATGACTTCGTCAGTGGTCGGCTTGATCGAGTGGTCCCGACCCAGTCCCGACACGTGTTGTTTGGGTTCTTCGTGGGCGAGTTCGCCGGGGACTTTTTCGCCATCATTCTTGCCCTCGGTCGACATGTGTTCGATCACGGCATTCATCTCGGCGCCGAGCAACAGCACCGCGGCGGAAATGTAGAAGTACAGCAACAGCACGATGATCGCGCCGATACTGCCATACATGGCGTTGTAGTTGGCGAACGTCTTGACGTACAGGCCGAAACCCACCGACGCGATGATCCACACCACCACCGCCAGCACCGAGCCCGGGGTGATGAAGCGAAACTCTTGCTTGACGTCGGGCATGACGTAATAAATCAGCGCCACCGCCATCATCAACAGAATCACGACCACCGGCCAGCGCACGATGGTCCAGAGGGTCACGATGAAGTCTTCGAGGCCGACTTGCGAGGCGATCCAGCCCATCACCTGCGGCCCGAGCACCATCAGCGCAGCGGCCACCAGCAGCATGCCAGCGATGCCGACGGTGTAAATAATCGACAGCGGGAAACGCTTCCACGCCGGCCGGCCTTCGACCACGTCGTAGGCGGCGTTCATCGCACTCATCATCAGCCGTACACCGGCAGACGCAGTCCATAGGGCAATCACGATACCGATCGACAGCAAGCCCCCCTTGGATTGCTGGAGCTGGTCGATGACCGGGTTGACCTGCTCCAGCGCCTGGGGCGGCAGGACCAGTTCCGATTGCAGCCGCAGCCAGGAGAAGAAGTCCGGGAGGTGCAGGAAACCGATCAGGGCGATCAGGAACAGAATGAAGGGGAACAGCGAGAACAGCATCTGATAGGCCAACGCCGAGGCATAGGTCGACATCTCGTCGTCGACGAACTCGGTGATCGTGCGCACCATCACACGGTGTATGGGCAGACCTTTCATGTGTGGGAAAAACATTAGCGTCTCCTTTCGCCGCAAATTTGCTCGAAGTCGTGGCGACTCAGGGGCCGTTTTCTACATCAAAGTAGCCTACTTGGCGAGTTTGAAACAATTTCCTTGTGCAAGTTCAGGCTGACACAAAAACGGCCATCCGCGGATGGCCGTTTCTGTTGCTCATCAAAGGCCTGATCACGCCTTGTCGATGCCTTTTTTGATTGCGTCCTTGGCTTTACCGACCGCTTGCTGGGCCTCGCCTTTCTTTTCCTGCACGACGCCTTCGGCGCGCATTTTGTCGTTACCGGTGGCCTTGCCGACGCCTTGCTTGACGTTGCCGGCGGCTTCGTTGGCCATGCCTTTTACTTTATCGCCAGTGCTGCTCATGGTGTTTCTCCTGTGAACAATTGAACAAGAAAAGTCGTTACACAAGGTTGACCGGAGGCGTTTGCGGGGAGTTTCATTTATTTTCCCGGCGACATTTCATCGTTCAATGCAGGTTGGGCTTTATGTTTGCCGACCAACCCCCGAGAATGCGCAACGTATTCAGGCCATGGCACTGAAGATCCAATCCCGTAGGAATGTTATGAAACTCGATAAAAAGCAGGCCATTGCCCGCAGAAACCAGGAACTTGGCGGTGCTGTGCTTGGCGTCAACAACTGCCATTTCACCGAATTGAACCGCAACCGCAACATCTGGTGGTTTGATATTCCGGTCGCACGTCTGGCCATTGGTCAGTACGAATGGGTTCACCTGCTGATGCACACCCCGGATACCGACGAACTGCTGCACCTGAAAGTGCCGACGGTGTTCCTGTGCGAGAAGCTCGAAGGCCTGGTGGTGCGCAACGAAGGTAAACGCAAAGCGGCCTTGAGCCTGGAACTGAGCGCCGACAAGGACTCGTACCTCCAGGACATGCGCCCGGCGGGCACCAACGTCAATTTCGCGCAGTTCCGCCTCTAAGCAGAGCGTGGGAACGATCGATCAGGTAAACAAAGCCCCGCATCTGCGGGGCTTTTGTTTGTTACGCGCTGACCTTCTTGACGCCGAGCTTCTTCAGCTCTTCGTCGCGCAACTCGCGGCGCAGGATCTTGCCGACGTTGGTGGTCGGCAGCGCATCGCGGAATTCCACGGCTTTCGGCACTTTGTATCCGGTGACGTTGGCGCGCATGTGCTCCATCACCTGTTCCTTGGTCAGCGTCACGCCCGGTTTGGCGACGATGAAGATCTTGATCGCCTCGCCCGACTTCTCGTCCGGCACGCCGATGGCTGCGCATTGCAGCACGCCTGGTAGGGTCGCGAGCACGTCTTCCAGCTCGTTCGGATACACGTTGAAACCGGAGACCAGGATCATGTCTTTCTTGCGATCGACGATGCGCATGTAACCGTCAGGCTGGATCAGCGCGATGTCACCGGTCTTCAACCAGCCTTGGCTGTCGAGGATTTCATCGGTGGCGTCCTGACGCTGCCAGTAACCCTTCATCACTTGCGGACCTTTCACACACAGCTCGCCGATGTCGCCTAACGGCTGTTCAACGCCGGCATCGTCGATGACTTTGCACAGGGTCGACGGCACCGGAATACCGATGGTGCCGATCTGGATGTTCTGGATTGGATTGACGGTGGCCACCGGGCTGGTTTCGGTCATGCCGTAACCTTCGCAGATGGCGCAACCGGTGACCGCTTTCCAACGCTCGGCCGCGGCCAGTTGCAGGGCCATGCCACCGGACAGGGTGACTTTCAGTGCAGAGAAATCCAGCTTGCGGAAGCCTTCGTTGTTGCACAGGGCGACAAACAGCGTATTGAGCCCGACGAAACCGCTGAACTTCCACTTCGACAGTTCCTTGACCATCGCCGTCAAATCGCGCGGGTTGCTGATCAGGATGTTGTGGTTGCCGATCAGCATCATCGCCATGCAATGAAAGGTGAAGGCATAGATGTGGTACAGCGGCAGCGGCGTGATCAGGACCTCGCAACCTTCATTGAGGTTGGAACCCATCAGCGCCTTGCACTGCAGCATGTTCGCCACCAGGTTGCGATGGGTCAGCATCGCGCCCTTGGCCACGCCGGTGGTGCCGCCGGTGTATTGCAGCACGGCAACGTCGCTGCTGGCCGGGTTGGCTTCAGCGACTGGCTGGCCGTGGCCCTTGCTTAATACGTCGTTGAACTTGATGGCCTTGGGCAAGTGATACGCCGGGACCATCTTCTTCACGTATTTGATGACGCTGTTGACCAGCAGACGCTTGAGCGGCGGCAGCAGGTCGGCCACTTCGGTGACGATCACGTGCTTGACGCCGGTTTTCGGCACGACGAGCTGGGCCAGGTGCGCCATGTTGGCCAGGCAGACCAGGGCTTTGGCACCGGAGTCGTTGAATTGGTGTTCCATTTCCCGCGCGGTGTACAGCGGGTTGGTGTTGACGACGATCAGCCCGGCGCGGATGGCACCGAAGACGGCGACCGGGTACTGCAACACGTTGGGCAGCTGCACGGCGATTCGATCGCCCGGCTGCAAGTCGGTATGCTGTTGCAGGTACGCGGCAAAGGCACCGGACAATTCGTACAGTTCACCGTAGGTGATTGTCTTGCCCAGGTTGCTGAACGCCGGTTTGTCGGCAAAGCGTTGGCAGGACTGCTTCAACACCGCCTGAATATTCGGATACTCGTCCGGATTGATGTCGGCAGCAATCCCGGCAGGGTACTTATCCTTCCAAAAGTCTTCGATCATGGAAGCCCACTCCTCAGCAACGCGAATTCATCACCGCATTTGATGCGATTATTATTGGTGTGTGTTTGTTGGTGAGTCTGGCTATTTACATAGGCCGAGAAGTCACAAAGCGCGCCGAGAGTAGCAGCTTTGCCTAGGGCCGACTAGAGCCAAAAGCCGCCTCCACAGTCACTTTAATGACTCAAGAGCATAAAGCAGTCATTTTAGAGCAAAAATTCTATACGACCTTGAAAGCCCCATAAATATGGGGCTTAAAAGCAAAAGATCGCAGCCTTCGGCAGCTCCTCGGTCTACGGCCGGTTACGCGATATCACGCAACTCCCGCCGCAAGATCTTGCCCACCGGCGTCATCGGCAACGACTCACGCAAGACGATGTGCTTGGGCACTTTGTACGCCGTGAAGTTTTCCTTGCAGTAAGCCTTCAGCTCTTCAAGGCTGACACCCGTTTCACGGGCCACCACAAACAGCTTCACCGCCTCCCCCGAACGCTCGTCCGGCACCCCGATCACCGCACAGTTGGCGACTTTCGGGTGAGCCATCACCACGTCTTCAATCTCGTTCGGGTACACGTTGAAACCCGAGACGATGATCATGTCTTTCTTGCGATCGACGATGCGCACAAAACCGTCCGGGTCGATCACCGCGATGTCACCGGACTTGAACCAGCCTTCGGCATCCAGCACTTCGGCAGTGGCTTCGGGTTTCTGCCAGTAGCCCTTCATGATCTGCGGGCCCTTGATGCACAGTTCGCCGCGCTCGCCCAGCGCCTGCTCGACGCCTTCATCGTTGATGACCTTCAGCGTGGTGCCCGGCACTGGCAGGCCGACCGTACCGATGCGCGACTTGTCGCCGTACGGGTTGGTGCAGGCCACCGGCGAGGTTTCGGTCAGGCCGTAACCTTCGGTGATGCGGCAACCGGTGAGCTGTTCCCAGCGCTCGGCCGTGGCCTTGACCAGCGCGGTGCCGCCGGAGTTGGTGAGTTTGAGGCTGGAGAAATCCAGAGTCTTAAAGTCCGGGTGGTCCATCAGGGCGACGAACAGCGTGTTGAGCCCCAGCAACGCCGAGAACCGCCAGTTCTTCAGCTCCTTGATGAAGCCCTTGATGTCTCGCGGATTGGTGATCAGCACGTTGTGGTTGCCAGTCACCATCATGCACATGCAATTCGCGGTGAAGGCATAGATGTGGTACAGCGGCAGCGGCGCGATCATCACCTCCTGCCCTTCGCGCAGCAACGGCTGGCCGTCTTTGCCGAACTGTCCCAGACACGCTCGCGCCTGCTGCATGTTCGCGACCAGGTTGCCGTGCGTCAGCATCGCGCCCTTGGCCAGGCCAGTGGTGCCGCCGGTGTATTGCAGCACGGCGATGTCGTTGAGACTGGCGTTCAGCGGCTTGATGCCCAGGCCCCGGCCCAGATGCAGCGCGCTCTTGAAGGAGATGGCCTGCGGCAAGGAGTACGCCGGGACCATCTTCTTGACCTTGCTCACCATCGTATTGACCAGCCAGCCCTTGGCGGCGGGCATCAGGTCGCCCATCTTCGCTTCGATCAGGTACTGGATGTCGGTGTCGGGCAGCACTTCCTGGATTTTTTGCCCGAACATGTTCAGGTAAACCAGCGCCCGGGCACCGGAGTCCTTGAATTGATGACGCATCTCCCGCGCGGTGTACAGCGGGTTGGTGTTGACCACGATCAGCCCGGCGCGCAGGGCACCGAACACGGCAATCGGGTAATGCAGGACGTTGGGCATCTGCACCGCAATGCGATCCCCGGGCACCAGGTCGGTGTGGGCTTGCAGGTAACCGGCGAACGCTGCGCTGTAGCGTTCCAGTTCGGCGTAGGTCAGGGTGACGCCCATGTTGCTGAATGCCGGGCGGTCAGCAAATTTCTTGCAGGAACGCTCGAACACCTCGATCACCGACTTGTAGGCCCCTTGATCGATGTCCAGGGGCACGCCGGCCGGGCGTTTGTCATTCCAGAAATCAGGTTGCATTGTTCTTGTCCTCTTTACCTGAACCTATCCGGGGCCGCTTTTCTGTCCTTCTTCAAAAACAAAAAGCGAAAAGCGGAGCTTCACGGACACTAGCAGCTATGGCGAATCAGGCAAATATGCGCACGGTCGACATTGATCGTGTGAATCTAGCTGCCGTGGCGTGGCCTGATCAGACGGCACGCTTTGGATGCGCTATACAATGCAACGACGCCCATGCCACATGCAGCCCTACGCAAAGGAACCGCCATGATCCACGACACTTTCTGGCTGACCGCGAGTGACCGCAGCCGCCTCTTCGTTAACCAGTGGCTGCCCGCCGCGCCGTTAAAAGCAGTGATCCTGCTGGCCCACGGCATGGCGGAACACAGTGGCCGCTACGCGCGTCTGGCGGAAAAACTCTGTGCTCAGGGCTACGGTGTGTATGCGCCGGACCTGCGTGGACATGGCAAAACTGCCGAAAACGGGACCCTCGGCCATTTCGCCGACGATGACGGTTGGTGCAAGGTGGTCGGCGACCTGGCGAGCCTCAACCAGCACATCGGCCAACAACATCCGGGGCTGCCGATTGTGTTGCTCGGTCACAGCATGGGCAGCTACATCGCCCAGGCCTATCTGCTGCACCACAGCGCCAGCCTGCACGGGGCCGTTCTCAGCGGGTCGAACTTCCAACCGGTGGCGCTCTATCGCGCGGCGCGGCAGATTGCGCGGTTAGAACGTTTGCGCCAGGGCCCGAAGGGTCGCAGCGCGCTGATCGAGTGGCTGTCATTCGGTTCGTTCAACAAGAAATTCAAACCGGAACGCACCCAGTTCGACTGGCTCAGTCGCGACCCGGCCCAGGTCGACCTGTACGCCAATGACCCGCTCTGCGGCTTTCGCTGCACCAATCAACTGTGGATCGATTTACTCGGTGGGTTGCAGCAAATCAGCAAAGCGTCCAATCTCGCTCAGATTGATCCGGGCCTGCCGTTGCTGGTCATCGGCGGTGAATGTGATCCGGTGAGCGAAGGCAAGCGTCTGAAAGATCTGGCCCATGCGCTGCGCGCTGCCGGCAGCCAGAGCCTGCAACTGACTATTTACCCGCAGGCACGGCATGAACTGTTCAACGAGAGCAACCGCGATGAAGTGATCAATGACGTGTTGAGCTGGATCGCCCAGGCGCTGAGCCACCGTCGGCCACCCAGATCGGAATAGTTTTTTTGAATTTATTTATTCGTGACAGGAATTGAAACAGATGACCCAGGTTACCAACACCCCTTACGAAGCCCTTGAAGTCGGCCAGACCGCCAGCTACAGCAAGACGGTCGAAGAGCGCGACATTCAGTTGTTCGCCGCGATGTCCGGCGATCACAACCCGGTGCACCTGGACGCTGAATTCGCCGCCGGCACCATGTTCAAGGAGCGCATCGCTCACGGCATGTTCAGCGGGGCGCTGATCAGCGCTGCCGTTGCCTGCGAGTTGCCTGGGCCGGGGACTATTTATATCGGTCAGCAGATGAGCTTTCAGAAACCGGTGAAGATTGGCGACACCTTGACCGTGCGTCTGGAGATTCTCGAGAAGCTGCCGAAGTTTCGTGTGCGGATTGCCACTCGCGTGTTTAACCAGCGTGATGAGTTGGTAGTGGATGGTGAGGCGGAGATTCTGGCGCCGCGTAAGCAGCAGACGGTGACGTTGCCTAAGCTGCCCGCAATCAGTATCGGCTGAACCACTGGTCCCCTACCTGACGCTGATCGTTCCCACGCGTGGGAACGATCAGCGGTTGCCCTCCTGCACCTGCACACTCGCCGTCATCCCCGAACTCAAATTCATCCCCTCCGGCAACTGATCAATCTTGATCCGTACCGGAATCCGCTGCGCCAGCCTCACCCAGTTAAACGTCGGCTCGACCTCTGCCAGCAACTGCCCGTCCGGCGTGGTATTGCGATCGGTAATCCCGCGGCTGATGCTTTCCACATGCCCCTGCAATGCCTCTCCCGCACTCATCAACCAGACCTTCACCGGATCGCCAACACGAATCCGTGGCAGCTTGGTTTCTTCGAAATACGCCTGCACATAGAAAGTCGAATCGTCGATCAACGCCATCACCGACTGCCCGGCATTCACGTAGTTGCCTTCGGCCAGGCGCAGGTTGGTGATGTGACCGCTGCGTGGCGCATGGACCTGACTACGGGCGAGGTTGAGTTCCGCAACCTTGGCTTCGGCCTGGGCTTCGCGCAGTTCGCCACGGGCGATGCCGGCGTTGATTTGCGCGTTCTCGCGTAGCTCGGCACTTATTGCCTGCGGCCCGAGGGCTGCGCGGCGACTGGCTTCGCGCTCGCGCAGATTGAGTTGTTGCTGACGGGTCTGCACCACCGCTTGAGCTTTCTCCAGCGCCGCTTCGAAACGATCGCGGTCGATGCTCAGCAATAAATCGCCGGCCTTGACCTGCTGGTTATCAAAAGCCTTGAGCTCACGCACCCAACCCGAGACGTCCGGCGCGATCACCACAACGTCGGCGCGGATCCGCGCATCCCGAGTCCACGGCGTGAGCATGTAGTACTGCCACAAATGGAAGCCGGCAAAGATCGCCACCGCCACCAGGCCCAGGGTTACCGCGACACGTACGGGTGTACGCATTTTCAACTCCTTATAAAGGTCCAAGGACGACGGTGATCAAGGTCAATACACAGACGTACAAGGCGCAATCAAACAATGCTTCATGCCAGATCCAGCGGCCCACCGGCGTCAGGCGCAAGAGCATGCGCAAGGCCCCGGTCACGAGCAGCGCCAGCAGCACATAAATCAGAAACGGACTGAGCAGCACGCCACCCACCGACCACTCACGCAAGCCCATGGCTTTGCTCCTGTTGACGGCACCAGGCGCGCCAGCTGCTTTGCAATTGCAGCACCGCGCCTTGGGCCAGTTTCACGGCATCGCTGGAAGGCAACGCGTACAAGGTCTTCAAGAATTCTTCGCTCGGCTGCGCCAACGCCTCGGCGCGACTGCCGGCCGGGCCTTGCTCGAGGATTTTTTCCAGCTGTTCGAGATAACGCCGCTGAGGCGCACTGACCGGTGCCTGCGCCACCGCCAGACTCAAACGCAAATGCAGCAATTCGTCGCCGATGTCCAGGCCGAGCAAGCCATCGTCCCAGCGACTGCGCGCCGGTTCCGGCAACTCGGGGTAGTGTCGCGCCAATTGCAGCAAGCGGTCGGCCATGCGCCCGCCAAACCAGCTTTCGGCACCGCGCAGATTGCGCCGGGTCAGGCGCACCAGATCGTCGAGGGTTGCCGCCAGCAAACGTCGGCCATGCCACGTCGGGTTGCGCAGAATCAACAAATGAAACGCCAGAACTGCGGCGCCGACACCGACCACGATGGATTGAGCGCTGTTCAAGAAAGTCGCGACATCGAATTTCATCGCATTAAGCGGCGAGACCAGCACGATGAAGTGCAGACAAAATGAGGTAGCCGTGGCGCCGATCTGCGGTTTGGCCATGCCCAGCGCGCCGAGGAACAACGGCACGCCCATGCCCATGCACAGCAATGCAAAACCACTCCATTGCGGCAGCAGAATCTGCCCGACGATAAACGCGGCCGGAATGGCCAGGAAGATCCCGCGCATAAAACTCATGCCGATCTGAGCGCCGTTCTCGCGGCTGGCGAACAGACTACACACCACGCACGTCAACAGCAGTGCGCCGGAGGCAGCGGGCCAGGCGGTCGCCAACCAGAAGCACGAGACCACCAGAAACGCCAACGCACTGCGGGTACCGAACATCAGCGCCAATGACAGGTCGCGGTGTGGTGTCAGGGTTCTCGGTGGATCGACCGTTTCCTTGCCCTCCTCAACGGCGTTCAACGCGGCGCTGGCCGCCATGGCGGTATCGAGCAACAAGGTGAAACGGGCCAGGCAGTAACTCTGTGCGCAGCTGCTGTGCGGGTCGTGGGAAGCGTCGAGCAACCTCGGCCGCAGCGCCTGCAGGGTCGCGGTATCCGGGCTGTTGAGCGCCTCTTGAACCTCCGTCATCCAGGGCAACAGTTGCTCGGCTTCCTGGGGTTCCAATTGCTTCCACTGACGACGCGCCGAACGGGCGATGCGCAGCAGCATCAACAGCTTTTGGCTCAAGCCGCTGATCGCACGTGCACGTTGCCGCCCCAGGCTTCCTTCAAACCAGGCATGCTCGCGCTGGGCATCGACGGCGACGATTCTCCCCAGGATTTCCAGCAAGCCTTTACGCGCCTGACCATCACCGGCCAGGGTCGCACGCGCGGCGCTCATCCCACTTTGCCAGGCTGCCCGAGCCTCATCGGCCAGTTGCCGTTCGACCCGCATCGGCCAGAGCAGCGCACTGGCGGCGGTGGCGCAAAGAATGCCCAGGCAGATTTCTGTGCAGCGAGCCACGGCTTGATCGAACACCGTCAGCGGATGAGTAATGGCCGGCAGTGCGATAATCGCCACCGTGTAACCGGCCAGCACGAACGAATAGGACCAGGCGCTGCGCAGCAAGGTCGAACTCGCCGTACACAGCCCTAGCCATAACGCCAGGGCCAACAAAAACAGCCAAGGCGTCTGGGCAAACAACCCCATGAACACCACTGACATGATCGTCCCGACCAGAGTCCCCAGCAACCGCGCCAGGCCCTTCTGCACCACCATCCCCGACAAGGGCTGGGCGACGATGAAAGCAGTCATCAACGCCCAGGCCGGTTGCTCCAGTCCCCAGCGTAATGCCAGCCACAGCGCCAGACCGCCGCCGATCAACGTTTTGATCGCGAACTGTAAGGCGCGGCGGTCAGGCGCAAACAAAGCCTGCAAGGTGATAGGCACGTAAAGCACTCTTGGAAAAGGCGATTTAACGATAGTCGGGTTCGATTCAGTCACTTGAAAAACAAATTATTAGCTAGCTAACTATAGATCGTCCAGTGCTAATTCCCGGACACAAAAAAAACGCCAGACTGGCTGGCGTTTTTGACAGGCAACGAACGCTTACGAGCGTGCGCGCGCCTGGTTACGCAGGGCTTTTACCTGATCGTGATTGCGTTGCACGCCGTGGTACTGACGCTCAACCAGATCACGAATGCCCACCAGGTTGTGTTTGTTGATTTTTTCGATGGCTTCTTTGTAAGCCTTCAGTGCATGGTCTTCACCCCGCTCGGCTTCGTTCAGCACGGCTTCTTCATCCTTGCCGGTGAACATCGCCTTCACGTCGACCCAACGACGGTGCAGGTCACCGCTGACACTGGTGGACGTTTCCGGATCGCCGCCTAGCGAACGCACCTGCGCTTGCAGTTCGGAAGCCGCAGTGGCGCAGTTGGCGGAACGCTGCATGAACAGCGATTTCAGTTCTGGATGTTTGATGTCTTCAGCGCAAGTCTTGAACCCTTCCTGACCGTCTTTGCTGGTTTCAATCAGGTCGTTGAGCACAGAGATGGCTTCTTTATTCATGTCGGTCATTTTCAATTCCTCACGGGTTGATGAAAGATGCAATAGGTGTTGCATCCTGCATGCCAGCTTTGAATTGATAAGTTATTTCTTATATTTCAATTGCTTATCGATTAACGCGAAAACTGTATCCGCTTTATTTGCATGATCTGTCATTTGGCCTGCATGCAGAATGCCTGTATTTTCCAGACTGATTGAATCAAGACGACTGATTGATGAACCCTGAAAAGCTCGAACTGCTGGTCACCCGTGAAATGCCCTTCGGCAAATACAAGGGCCGGATCATTGCCGACCTCCCCGGCCCATACCTGAACTGGTTCGCTCGGGAAGGTTTCCCCCATGGCGAACTCGGCGGCTTACTGGCCTTGATGCAGGAAATCGATCACAACGGCCTGTCGGAGTTGCTCGAACCGCTTCGCGCCAAACATGGCAAACCCGCCCCTCGCCATTGACCCGACACCCAGACCTGGCCCCTGATTGAGTAGCCCATGCCCGATAACACCCGCCGCGCCCGTGATGAAGCTTTCTGGCGAACCTTTGCCGACCGATATGCGGTTGAACCCGGCCCGGTCAACCTCGAAAACGGGTACTTCGGGCGCATGTCGCGCACAGTGGTCGAGGAGTATCAGCGCAACATCGAACTGATCAACCGCGGCAACTCGGTGCACGTGCGGCAACGCTTCGAACAGGGCGAAAGCCTGGAGATCCGCAAACAGCTCGCCGAGCTGGTGAGCGTCCCCGCCGACACCGTCGCCCTCACCCGCAACGCTTCGGACGGTCTTCAATCGCTGATCCGCAACTACAACCGTCTGATGCCGGGCGATCAGGTGCTGATGTGTGATCTGGAGTACGACACGGTCAAAGGAGCCATGCGCTGGCTGGCACGTCATCGCGGTGTCGAAGTGATCGAGATCGAACACTCGCACCCCGCCAGTTTCGACAGTTTGCTGGCCACTTACCGCGAAGCTTTCGTGCGTTATCCGCGACTCAAACTGATGGCCCTGACTCACGTCACTCACCGCTCCGGGCTGGTGATGCCGGTGCAGGCCATTGCCGCAGCCGCCAGGGAACATGGCATCGACGTGATCCTTGATGGTGCCCATGCGCTCGGCCAGCTCGAGTTCAATCTCGATAAACTAGGCATCGCCTTTGCGGGCTACAACCTGCACAAATGGATCGGTGCACCGCTGACTCTGGGCTTCATTTATATCGCCCCCGAGCGCCTGGCCGACATCGATCCGGACATGGGCGAGATGCATTTCCCGGTCACCGACATTCGCGCCCGCACGCCGTACAGCACGCCCAACATCCCGGCGCTGCTGACCTTGCCGCTGGTGTTCGAGGAACATCGGGCCATGGGCGGTTCCGCCGCCAAGGGCGCTCGGCTCAATTACCTGCGCAACCGCTGGGTAAGCGCGGTACGCGAGTTGCCGGGGATCGACGTCATGACCCCGGACGACCCGCGACTGTATTGCGGCATCACTTCGATGCGCTTTACCCGGCATGCCGATCAACAGGTGATGGTCGAGCGGCTGCTCAAGGACTACAACCTGTTTACCGTGGCGCGCAGCGGTGCCGCGAGTGGTCCGTGCATTCGCATAACCCCGGGGCTCACTACCACCGCTGCAGACATGGATTTGCTGACCAGAGCGCTCACCGAACTGCGCTGACGTCACACCGTGTATTTGTCGAAGTCCTCGGGTTTGATCTGCGTCGACACCGCGAAGGTGTCGATGCCGATGGTCGTGTGCCCGAAGTAGCCGTCTTTATTCGAGTCTCGACTCAGGGTGTGAACGTTCAAGGTCGAAGCTTCGCCGCCCATGTTTTCATAGAAAAAGTCTTGATCGTTGGTCAGCGGCGAAACGGCTCGACCGCGGTACTCCCTGGCGTTGAGTACCGAGCGCGAGGCCACCTCGGGAAAGTAGAGCTGACCGACCCAGGCAACATGCCGCTCTTCCAGGTAGTTGTAGCCTTCCATAATGCGTACCACAACGTGAATGTGCAGGGCACGGCCGGCGTAGAACCCCGGATAGATCGTGGTGAACCGCACGATGCCGTTCTTGTCCGTGAATTGCCCGCCTCGCAGGTAAGTGTCGTCGTCGGTTCGCGGGATCGAGCCTATGTCGCCGACGTCGACTTCCTTGTCCGGATTGACCTTGCTCCAGCCCGAATACGCACCGCGCGCGTTGCAGTGCCAGATATCCACTAACGCGTCAGTCACCGGTTGACCGGTCATGGCATCGACGATCGTCAGCCTCAGCACCAAGGGAATACCGTCCATGCCTTCGCTGATGTTTCGTCTGATCAATTTCGGATTTCGGAAATAAGGACCCGCGATCTGTTCGGGTGAAAGCAGGTAAACCGCTGGCTGGGGTGAAACCGGAGTGTTGTCGTCCATGACGTTCTCTCTTCCATAAGATGAACGCAGGTTAGGGCGGGACAAAGCCGGATGTGCGGTAATTATTTATCGCGCCAAGCGGTTTTCACCGGGCAAAAAAAAACGGTGCACCGACCAAGCGCACCGTAAAGCCGTAGAACACACAACGAAGTGTTTGGTAAAAGCCGATCAGTCCAGCAGCGCCAGTGCCTCGGCGGTGCATTCCTGAATGCGGGCCCAGTCGCCGTTCTTGATCCACTCGGGATCAAGCATCCAGCTACCGCCCACGCACATCACGTTTTTCAACGCCATGTAGCTCTTGATGTTGGCTGGGCTGACCCCGCCAGTCGGGCAAAATTTCACTTCGCCAAACGGGCCGCCCAGGGCCTTGATGGCCGCGACGCCGCCGCTGACTTCCGCCGGAAACAGCTTGAAGCGGCGATATCCCAGGCCATAGCCTTCCATGATGCCGGAGGCGTTGCTAATGCCTGGCAACAGCGGAATCGGGCTGTTGACGCTGGCTTCCAGCAGGTCACGGGTGATGCCCGGCGTGACGATGAACTGCGAACCGGCCGCTTCGGCAGCCGCCAGCATGTTGCGATCCAGCACAGTGCCGGCACCGGTCACCAGCTCCGGACGCTGCTCGCGCAGAATCTGGATAGCCTTGAGGCCGAACTGTGAACGCAAGGTCACTTCCAGGGCTGTCAGGCCACCGGCCGCGAGGGCGTCGGCCAGCGGCAGGATGTCCTGCTCGCGAGCGATGGTAATCACCGGCAGGATCCGCGCTTTGGCGCAGAGGCTGTCGATCAGGGCAACTTTGTCCGCCATGGAAACGGTCGGGGATGGGGTTGTCATAGCGGCTGTTCCTTGGCTCATGGGCACCAGTAAATCTCTAACGTAGGTTGCAGAAACGCGCGAATCGGCATGGCGGCGACATCGTCACCGGCCAATGCGGCACTCAAGGTGGTCAGCTTGGACTGACCGGAAATCGATAGAACGGTGGTCTTGGCCGAGGCCAGCAGCGCGCGACTCATGGTCAGGCGCTGATGCGGCACGGTCGGCGCCAGCATCGGCCAGCAGCGACGGCTGCCGTCGACTTTCAAGGCATCGGCCAGGTTCGGGCTGTTGGGGAACAGCGAGGCGGTGTGACCGTCGTCGCCCATGCCAAGTATCAGCACGTCGATCGGCGGCAACTCCTCGAGCAAGCGATCCGCCTGTTCGGCCGCCAGTTCAAGGTTGGCCGTGGCGCTGTACAGACTCAGGAACTGAGCCTTGGCCGCCGGACCTTGCAGCAGATAGCGTTTGAGCAGACCGGCATTGCTGTCGGTATGCTCTACCGGCACCCAGCGCTCGTCGGCCAGGGTGATGACAACCTTGGACCAGTCCAGCGTCTGCTTGGCCAGGTGCTGGAAAAACGCCACCGGGCTGCGCCCACCGGAAACCACCAGGGTTGCGGTGCCGCGAGCGTCGATCGCGTCACTCAGTTGCTTGGTCACATTCAGCGCCAGGCCTTCGGCCAGCAGCACTGGGCTTTTGAACTCATGGGCGCTGACGCCCTGAGGCAGTTTCAATTCAGATATCGCCATACCACGACCTCCCATCCCGCGTGATCAGAGCAATGGAGCTCATCGGCCCCCAGGACCCCGCCGCGTACGGCTTGGGCGCATCACCGGATTTTTTCCACCCGGCGATCAACTGGTCACACCACTTCCACGCGGCTTCGATTTCATCTTTACGGACAAACAGGTTCTGATTGCCGCGCATCACTTCCAGCAATAACCGCTCGTAGGCATCGGGAATCCGTGCGCTGCGATAAGTGTCGGAAAAATTCAGCTGCAACGGACCGCTGCGCAGCTGCATGCCCTTGTCCAGGCCTTGTTCTTTGGTCATCACGCGCAAGGAAATGCCTTCGTCCGGTTGCAGGCGGATAATCAGTTTGTTGCTGATTTGCAGGCGCTGCTCGGGAGCGAAGATGTAGTGGGACGGTTCCTTGAAGTGGATGACGATCTGCGACAGCTTCTGCGGCATGCGCTTGCCGGTACGCAGGTAAAACGGCACACCGGCCCATCGCCAGTTGCGGATATCGGCACGCAGCGCAACGAAGGTTTCGGTGTCGCTCTGGGTGTTGGAGTTCGGCTCTTCCAGGTAACCAGGGACCGATTTGCCTTCGCTGTAACCGGCGATGTACTGACCGCGCACCACCTGAGTGGTCAGGCCTTCCGGGCTGATCGGCGCCAGCGCCTTGAGCACTTTGACTTTCTCGTCACGGATGCTATCGGCGGACAGGTCGGCCGGCGGGTCCATGGCGATCAGGCAGAGCAGTTGCAGCAGGTGATTCTGGATCATGTCCCGCAGCTGGCCGGCCTTGTCGAAGTAACCCCAGCGACCTTCGATCCCGACCTTCTCGGCCACGGTGATTTCCACGTGGGAAATGTAATTCTGGTTCCACTGGGTTTCGAACAGGCTGTTGGCAAAACGCAGGGCGATCAGGTTCTGGACGGTTTCTTTGCCCAGGTAGTGGTCGATGCGGTAGGTGCGGTTCTCCGGGAAGAACTGCGCCACGGCGTCGTTCACCTTGCGCGAGGATTCCAGGTCCGAACCGATGGGTTTTTCCAGCACCACGCGGGTGTTTTCGGTCAGGCCGACCTTCGACAGGTTCTCGCAGATCGCGCCGTAAACGGCGGCCGGTGTTGCGAAGTAGGCAATCACACGCTGGGCGCTGCCGGCCATTTCGGCCAGGGCGACGTAATCGTCAGCCTTGAGGAAGTCGACGTGCAGGTAACTCAGGCGGGCCAGGAAGCGTTCGACCACGGCTTCGTCCAGCTCTTTGGCGACGACGTAGCGGCGCAGCTCGGAGGCGATGAACGCCAAATGCTGCTGCTCGCTGCCAGGCTCACGGGCCAGCGCGATAATTCGCGTGTCCTCGTGCAAGAGGCCTGCGCCATCGAGCTGATAAAGGGCAGGAAACAGCTTGCGCAGGGCCAGATCGCCGAGGGCGCCGAACAAGGCAAAGGTGCACGGTTCAACCGTAATCGAAGGCATGATGTTTGTTCTTTTATCAAGTTACGCTACAAATACCTTTTTTCAAGGCATCACTCAAGGGAAAATGTAGTAATAACCACAACATTTTCGCAAAATACAGATTCCGAGTGGTGGACGGTCGGAGCCATCAGTAGGATAGGCCACCGTTTGGGGCTGCATCAAAGGCCCAATTTGCATAGCAACACGCTTGCTTGCATCGCAGAGCACTCTTGTAGGCGAACCAAGGAAACCATATGGACCGCGTGCGAAATTTACTGGAACAGATCCAGAATCGCCTTGAAGACCTGAACAAGGCAGAACGCAAAGTCGCCGAAGTGATCCTGCTCAACCCGCAGCAGGCCACCCGGTTCAGCATCGCCGCCCTCGCCCAGGCCTCAAAGGTCAGCGAGCCGACGGTCAACCGTTTCTGCCGTTCGTTCGGCGTCAGCGGCTACCCGGAACTCAAGCTTCAATTGGCCCAGAGCCTGGCCAGTGGCGCGGCGTATGTCAGCCGTGCGGTCGAGGCCGACGACAATCCGGAAGCGTATACCAAAAAGATTTTCGGCAGCGCCATCGCCTCGTTGGACAGTGCCTTGCAGGCGCTTGACCCGAACCTGATCAGCCGCGCTGTCGACCTGTTGATCCAGGCCCGTCAGATCCATTTCTTCGGCCTCGGCGCCTCGGCCCCGGTGGCGCTGGATGCGCAGCACAAGTTCTTCCGCTTCAACCTGGCGGTCACCGCCCATGCCGACGTGCTGATGCAGCGCATGATTGCGTCGGTGGCGCACACCGGCGAGTTGTTCGTGATCATTTCCTACACCGGCCGCACCCGCGAACTGGTGGAAGTGGCGCGTATTGCCCGGGAAAACGGTGCTTCGGTGCTGGGTCTGACCGCCGAAGGTTCGCCATTGGCCAAGGCCAGTACGTTGAGCCTGAATATTCCGCTGCCGGAAGACACCGACATCTATATGCCGATGACGTCGCGGATCATTCAGTTGACCGTGCTGGATGTGCTGGCGACCGGCATGACTTTGCGCCGCGGTGTGGATTTCCAGCCGCATTTGCGCAAGATCAAGGAAAGTCTGAATGCCAGTCGGTATCCGATTGGGGATGAGTTTAATTAAAAAGATCGCAGCCTCGCTTCGCTCGACAGCTCCTACAGGTTTACACGATCCCTTGTAGGAGCTGTCGAGTGAAACGAGGCTGCGATCTTTTGATCTTACGCCCCGACCCGCGCCTGCAAACTCAAATGCGCCCTCTCCCCCGGTGCCAGGCTCAGGCTATCGGTCCCGCCACTCGCGGCTTCAACACACACAAACTCCGAAATCTCGTTCCAGCTCACTCCCAACAACGGTCGTGAGCCCGGATGCCAGACCACCGTGTCCGCATGGTCACCGGTATCGATGCACAACTCACGCTGCCAGGCGTGGTCCTTAAGTTGTAATTCGCCGTCATGCTGGAACACCCGCTGACAGCCACCCTCTACCCGCAACTCGCCTTCCTGATGACAAATCTGCCGGTTCAACTGGTCGTAACCCTGCGCCCCGTCGAGGCCAGACAGCGCTACCTCACCGACGTCGCCAATACGCCAATACGCATGCAACGCCTGACTCAATTGGCACGGCAGGCTGTCTTGATGCTCGGTACTCAGGCGCAAATCCATGCGTTCACCCAAGTGCGCGTGCAGGTCCACTTGCCAGTCGCACAACTGAAGTTGCCAGTGCAGGCGCACGCCATCGTCATCAGTGCTGCTGTTCAGCAACTTCCAGTCGATCAACCGTGCCCAGCCATGGGACGGCCAGGCGTTTTCGCTCGGATGACGGCCATACCACGGCCAGCACACCGGAACGCCACCACGAATCGCGCCGACCTGCGGCCACTTCGCCGCGCACCAGAGCCAGGGTTTCTGGCCCTTTGGCTGGAAGTGCAGCAACTGCGCACCCTGCCGACTGAACACAGCCGCACACAGCGGATGGTCGATCACCAGCACGTCGCGCTTCTGATAGCGCTCCCACGCAAACACCGGACGTTCGCGCAAGGATTTGAAGAAGCGTTGTAGCGGATGCTCATGCATGTGCCACGGTCCTGAAAATCACCCGGGGTGCGCAGCCCCCAAAAAAAAGCGGACAGCCTGGGCTGTCCGCAAAAATGCGCACATAGAGAGGAGCTTATCGCAACAACGTTAGAACACCGACTGAATTTTCAGGCCGGCGACCAGCGCGTTGTCGACTTCATCAACACCACCCGGGTGAGTGATGTATTGCAGGTTAGGGCGCACGGTCAGCCAGTTGGTAACGTGGAAGCCGTAGTTGATCTCGTAGTTGTACTCGGTGGTACGCAGCGGCGAGAACAGTGGATCCTCGTACTCGGTAACTCCATTGGAGGCGTTGACCAGCTCGGCGTTTTTCTTCACGTCATCGTTGACATGGATACGGGCAAAACCGATACCCATGTCATCTTTTGGACGTGCGTCGAACGGGCCCTTGTACACAAACATCAGCGACTGGTAGTTGTCGACGAAGTTGGTGTCCTTGTCGTGGAAAGTGGCGTTGGCGGCAACGTTCAGACCGCGGGAAGCGTCACCGTTGTGGCTGGTGAGTTGTTGCTGCGCCACGAACCAGTAGCCGTGTTTGCTATCGTGGCTGCGATAGGCGTTGCCGCTGGTTGCTGCATCATTGCCGTTGTCGTCTTTACGAACGTCATTGGCATTGGCCGTGCTTTTGTAGTAACCGACACGGTACTCGCCCGGCAGGTTGTTAGGGTTAGGCAGCCAGACCAGTTCGACCGGCAAAACGGTGCCTTTGGTACCACTGCCGCTGAGCTTGAAGCCGTTACCGTGCTCCAGTTGCGACGGGTTCTGGTTGTAAGCACCGATCTGCGCATAGAACTCAGGCGAGATGTTGTACTTCACACGCACAGCAGCCTGGCTGACTGGCCAGTTGTACCAGATACCGGTCGCCCAGTTACCTGCCTGGGAACCGCAGAATGCCAGGTTCTGGAACTCACAAGGGAAGGTGTTGAAGTCTTCGCCTTCGCCGAAGTAACCGGCCTTGACGTCCAGTTTACCGTCGAGGAACTGGTGCTTGACCCACAACTGGGTCAGACGAACCATATGGCCACGGCCGTAGACTTCCTGGGACGAACTCAAGGTGCCGGCACGCGGGTCGCCGACACGGTCATTGGAAATGTTCTGACCATTACGGTTGGTGAACTGGATCTTGGCCTGGGTGTTATCCCAGCCCCACAGTTTTTGCAGGTCAAGCGCCACGCCCAGCCCAAACTGGTCGGCGTAACGCGCGGTCTTGTCATCATTAAACCCGCCGTGAAGGTTGCCACCCACTTCACCGACGTAGTCCATCTTGATGTCGATACCCTGCTCGATCAATCTGGTCCGCTCGCCACCCCAATCACCGGTCATCCATTCGGAATCGGCGCTGAACGCGTCAGCCGCGTGCACACTACCGGCCAGCATCATTGCCGCAATGGCTGACAACTGGCAGATAAGCTGAGCGTTGTTGTTCTTCTTCATCCCTACATCCTCGTTTTATTGTTATTAACTGTTTTTATTTAACGCGGTGACATCCCCTGTGGGAGCGAGCAAGCTCGCCCCCACATCTTGTTCTTCAGCGGCCCTTGAACTGCGCCACGTTGGCGCTGTGAGCCTCGGTTTTAGGCTGACCGGCCACCCCCAGGCGCTCACCGGTCTTGGCATCGAACAACAGCACTTTCGATGGATCGAATTGCAGGGTCAGGGTCTCGCCCACCGCAGGCGCGACGTCCGGCGCCAGACGGCAGCAGACTTTGGTTTCGTTGAGATTGACGAACACCAGGGTGTCGGGACCGGTCGGCTCGGTGACCTGGACTTCGGCGCGAATGATCGGCAAACCATTCGGCTCGCTGCCCGCCAAAACGATCTGCTCCGGGCGCATGCCGAGGATCACTTCGCGGTCTTCAAGACCGGCGTCCTGCATACCCAATGGCAATTCACACCGCGCCTGACCGCTGTCGAGCAGCGCCACCAGACGACCGTCCTTGCGCTGCAACCGAAGCGGGATGAAGTTCATCGGCGGCGAACCAATGAAGCTCGCCACGAACAGGTTGGCCGGGTTGTTGTAGATGTCTTTCGGCGTGCCGAACTGCTGAATGATTCCGTCCTTCATCACCGCCACTTTGTCGCCCAGAGTCATGGCTTCGATCTGGTCGTGGGTCACGTAGACCGTGGTGGTTTTCAGGCGTTGGTGCATCAGTTTCATTTCGGTGCGCATTTCGACGCGCAGCTTGGCGTCGAGGTTGGACAGCGGTTCGTCGAACAGGTAAATCTTCGGCCGCCGCGCCAGGGCACGGCCCATCGCCACGCGCTGTTGCTGACCACCGGAGAGCTGGCCGGGTTTGCGGCCGAGCAAATGTTCGATCTGCAACAGCTTGGCCACGCGAGCGACTTCTTCGTCGATTTCGGCAGCGGGCATTTTGCGAATCTTCAGTCCGAAGGCGATGTTGTCGCGCACGCTCATGGTCGGGTACAGCGCGTAGGACTGGAACACCATGGCGATGTCGCGATCTTTGGGGCTCATGCCGCTGATGTCAGCGTCGTCCACCAGGATCGCGCCGCCGCTGATGTTTTGCAGACCGGCGATGCAATTCATCAGCGTGGATTTACCGCAGCCCGACGGGCCAACCAGAATCAGGAACTCACCGTCATCGATCTTCAGTTCGATGTTTTTCAGGGTGTCCGGCAAACCGGCGCCGTAGGTCTTGTTGACGTTGCGTAATTCGAGAGTTGCCATTGTTCTACCCCTTGACCGCGCCGGACGTCAGCCCACGCAGGAAATACTTGCCAGCGAATATGTAGACCAGCAGTGTCGGCAGCCCGGCGATCATCGCGGCGGCCATATCAACGTTGTATTCCTTGGCCCCGGTGCTGGTGTTGACCAGGTTGTTCAGGGCCACGGTAATTGGCTGGGCATCGCCACTGGCGAAGACCACGCCGAACAGGAAGTCATTCCAGATCTGAGTGAACTGCCAGATCAGGCAGACCATCACGATCGGGATCGACATCGGCAGCAGGATCTTCCAGAAAATCGTGAAGAAGCCCGCGCCATCAAGCCGTGCAGCCTTGACCAGCGCATCCGGAATGCTCACGTAGTAGTTGCGGAAGAACAGCGTGGTGAACGCCAGGCCGTAGACCACGTGCACCAGCACCAGACCGGTGGTGGTGTTCGCCAGGCCAATCTTGCCGAGGGTGAACGAGGCCGGCAGCAGCACGGTCTGGAATGGCAGAAAGCAGCCGAACAGCAGCAGCCCAAAGAACAGTTGCGAACCGCGGAAGCGCCACATCGACAGCACGTAGCCGTTCATTGCACCAATGAAGGTGGAGATCAGCACTGCCGGCACGGTGATTTTCACCGAGTTCCAGAAGTAGCTGCCGACGCTGTCCCAGGCCTTGATCCAGCCGATGCCGTCAATCACTTGCGGCCAGCTCAGCAGGTTGCCGGTGCGGATGTCTTCCGGGGATTTGAAACTGGTCAGCAGCATCACCACCAGCGGGATCAGGTAGATTGCGGCGGCCAGCAACAGCGTGGCGTAGATTGCGATGCGGCTGAAGCTGATCGCCGGTTTTCCGAGTTGATTACTCATGGCGTTTGCCTCGCAATTCGGAGTACAGGTACGGCACCAGAATCGCCAGGATCGCGCCGAGCATCATCATGGCGCTGGCCGAACCGATGCCCATCTGGCCACGGCTGAAGGTAAAGGAATACATGAACATCGCGGGCAAGTCGGACGAGTAGCCCGGGCCGCCAGCGGTCATTGCCGCCACCAAGTCGAAGCTCTTGATCGCGATGTGCGCGAGGATCATGAAGGCGCTGAAGAACACCGGGCGCAGGCTCGGCAACACGATCTTCAGGTAGATAGTCGGCAGGCTCGCACCGTCGACTTGCGCGGCACGGATGATCGATTGATCGACACCACGCAGGCCGGCCAGGAACATCGCCATCACAAACCCGGAGGCTTGCCACACAGCAGCGATCACCAGGCAATACACCACGCGATCCTGATCCACCAGCCAGTCGAGACGGAAGCCTTCCCAGCCCCAGTCACGCAGCATTTTGTCCAGGCCCAGCCCTGGGTTTAGCAGCCATTTCCACGCGGTACCGGTGACGATCATCGAGAGCGCCATCGGGTACAGGTAAACGGTGCGGATGAAGCCTTCCTTGCGAATGCGCTGATCCAGCAGCACCGCGAGGAACACGCCGAGCACCAGGCTGATGCCGATGAACATGCCGCCAAAGACCGCGAGGTTTTTGCTCGCGACCCACCAACGATCGTTGTCCATCAGGCGGATGTATTGCTGCAGGCCGACCCATTTGTAGCTCGGCATGAAGCTGGAATTGGTGAAGGACAGAACGAATGTCCAGATGATGTAACCGTAAAAACCAACCAGGACGATCAGCATGCTTGGCGCCAAAACCAGTTTGGGGAGCCAGCGCTGCAGTGCGTCGAACGGTGAGGCTTTGCTGAAAACCGCCACAGAGCTCATCGGGATAATCCAGGTGAAGAGAAATGAAATCCGCACGGCGATCCCTTGTGGGAGCGGACTTGCTCGCGAAAGCGGTGTGTCAGTCGACATCCATGTTGAATGTCAGTCCGTCTTCGCGAGCAAGCCCGCTCCCACATGGGGACACGCGGTGTCAGGGATTACTGGGCGGCTTTGACGGCCGATGCCAGTTGGGCGCTGGCCTTGGCCGGGTCAGCATCCTTGTCGTTCATGAAGTTGGTCACCACATCGAAGATCGCGCCCTGCACGGCCAGGGAAGTGGCCATGTTGTGCGCCATGCTCGGTTGCAGGCCGCCAGTCTTCTCGTCTGCAAGGAAATCCTTGGCCGACGCTTGAGCGCAGGAATCGAAGCCCAGGCCGCTCATGTCGTTAAGCATGTCGGTACGCACCGGGATCGAGCCTTTGTTGATGCTGAAGACTTTCTGGAAGTCTTTACCCAGCGCGACCTTGGCCAGGTCTTGCTGAGCGGCGATGTCGCCTTTGCGATCAGCCTTGAGCTTGAACACCGCCAGGGAATCGATGTTGTAGGTGAAGGCTTTTTCGGTGCCCGGGAACGGCACGCACTCGTAGTCCTTGCCCGCTACTTTCTTGGCTGCGGTCCATTCGCTCTTGGCCCAGTCGCCCATCATCTGCATACCGGCCTTGCCGTTGATGACGTCGGCGGCCGCGATATTCCAGTCACGACCGGCGCGGTTCGGGTCCATGTAGCCAGTGAGTTTTTTAAGCTCCGTGAACGACTTGGTCATCTCGGCGCCCGAGAGGGTTTTCTGATCCAGGTCTACCAGGGCTTTCTTGTAACCGTCAGCGCCCATGACCGAGAGCACCACGTCTTCAAACACGGTGCTGTCCTGCCAAGGCTGGCCACCGTGGGCAAGCGCGATGAAGCCGGCAGCTTTGAGCTTGTCGCCGGCGGCATAGAATTCTTCGAGGGTAGTCGGGGCTTTTTCGATCCCGGCTTTCTTGAAGACTTCCGGGTTGATCCACAGCCAGTTGACGCGGTGAATGTTCACCGGCACGGCGACGTAGTCGCCTTCGTATTTGACGGTGTCGGAGACTTTCTTCGACAGCAGGCCATCCCAGCCTTCGGACTTGGCCACGTCTTTCAGGGTATCGGTGCTGAGCAGGCCAGTGCTGCCCCACTCTTGGATGTCCGGACCTTTGATCTGGGCAACGCCCGGCGGGTTACCGGCGACGGCGCGGCTTTTGAGTACGGTCATGGCAGTGGAACCGCCGCCACCGGCGACTGCGCCGTCCTTCCAGGTAAAGCCGTCTTTTTCGACTTGGGCCTTCAGAACATCGACCGCAGCCTTTTCACCACCAGAGGTCCACCAGTGAACGACTTCCACCGAACCTTTGGAGTCGGCGGCAAGCGCACTCAGCGGGAATGCAGACAGGGGAAGCAGTGAAGCGAGAGAAATGACAGTAGCGAGGCGAGAAATCGCGTTCATCTAGTAGTACCTTTCTTGTTGTTATGCATGCAAGTCTGGTGCTTGCGCTGCATAGGATTTTAAACAGGTGTTGTCCCTTCGCAGGTAACGAAGGGACGTTCGAATGTCACCGCATGGTTACACAGGAGCGCTCTGGGATAACTGTGCCAGGGCAGTCGCCATGCTCGGCGCCAGAGGCAATCGCGGGATAAATATGGCTTGCCAGGCGTGATAAAGATCGGGTTTACCAGCCCAGATATCGGCGCTCGGACGGTTCTGCGGATCGAGTTCGTGATGCCAGCTGCCGCCTTCGTGGTCGATGAAATGGCTGTCGCAGAATTCCCAAAATAGTCGGTACCAACTTTCGTATTGCGCATCGCCTGTGCGTTTAAGCAGCGCACTGGCCGCGGCGCTGGCTTCGCAATGAGTCCAGTGCAGGCGATGGCGAACCACGGCGCGATTGTCCCAGTCGAGGGTGTAGACAATCCCCGGCGCCCCGTCGACATCCCAGCCGTGACGACAGTTGTGGTCGAAGAGTTTCTGCGCATCGGTGGCGAGCCAGCCCGGCGTCAGCATCCCGGCCTTAACCCGCGCCGCTTCAAGATGCAGCATCAACCGGGCCCATTCGAAACCGTGGCCCGGCGTGGTGCCGTAGGGGCGAAAACCATCGGCCGGGTTGTCGTGGTTGTATTCGCGCAAGGGTTGCCAGTCACGGTCGAAATGCTCGACCACCAGGTAATCGTTGGCAGCGGCGTGACCATGGATCACCCGCTCGACGATGCGCTGGGCGCGGACCAGCCAACGGTTGTCGCCGGTGACATCGGCCAACGCGAGAAAGGCTTCGGTGGCGTGCATGTTGCTGTTGGCGCCGCGATAGCTTTCCTCTTCACTCCAGTCGCGGTTGAAGGATTCGCGCATCGCGCCCTCCTGCTCGCACCAGAAATGCGCGTCGATGATGTGGATAGCATCGTCGAGCAAGGCCTGCGCGGCGGGACGCTGAGCGACGACCGCAGAACTGGCGGCCAGCGCGACGAAGGCGTGCAGATAAGCCGCCTTGCCGGTGTTGCCATCGCGGTGTTCGGGGGCAGCGAACCAGCCACCGTGTTCGGCGTCACGCAATGGGCCGCTGAGGGCTTTGACGCCGTGATCCACCAGCTCGGCGAAACCCGGCAAGCCCTGAATGTGGGCCATGGCGAAACTGTGGGTCATGCGCGCGGTGTTCATGGTTTCGGCGTGGGCGTTGGCCGGGAGGCGGCCCTTTTCATCAAGATTGCCAAAGCCTACGGCGAGCTTCGAAGCCTTGGCAAACGCCAGCAGGCGCAGGCCTTCGGCGGCGAGCCAGTGCTGATGGGCGGGGGCGTTCAGCCAACTGCTGAACGCGGGTTGGAAGGTGTCCATGGGGTGCCTTTTTTGTTGTTATGACTGGGGGCAGTCTAAACAACGGGCGGTGGCGGGCTTGTAACGAAGGGGGCGAGTTATGTCACTGACTTGTGACATTCAGCCTGAGGAATGTGTTGAAAAGTCTGGCGCCTTCGCGAGCAAGCCCGCTCCCACATTGGATTTGTGTACGACGCAAATCCAGTGTGGGAGCGGGCTTGCTCGCGAAGAACGATAACGCGGTGCCGCTAATCAACACTGCGCGGCAATTGCAACGTCACCCGCAACCCACCCTCACGCAAATTCTGCAGGCTGACCTCCCCCCCATGGCTATGCGCAATATTTCGCGCAATCCCCAACCCCAATCCATAACCCTGCTGCTGCCCGGCCAGCCGAAAGTGCGGCTCGAACACCTGCTCCATCCGCTGCTCCGGCACGCCTGGGCCTTCATCGTCCACATGCAGGATGAACGCACTCTGGTCGTCATCAATGTGCAGATGCGCTTTCTGCCCATACTTCAAGGCATTGTCGATCAGGTTGCCGATGCAACGCTTGAGCGCCAGCGGCTTCCCCGGATACGCCGCCAGCGCACGCCCTTGCTGGGTGACGCGACCATTGCCGTTGGGCGCCAGGTACGGCTCCACCAGACAATCAAGCACGTGGTTGAGGTCCACCGGCTCGATGTTTTCGTGGATGTCGGTGTCTTTCACGCATTGCAGCGCGCCTTTGACCAACAGCTCCAGCTCATCCAGATCACGGCCGAACTTGGCTTGCAGCGTTTCGTCTTCGAGCAATTCAACCCGCAACCGCAAACGGGTAATTGGCGTGCGCAAGTCATGGGAAATCGCGCTGAACAACTGGCTGCGCTCGGTCAGGTAACGGCTGATGCGTTCGCGCATTGCATTGAAGGCGCGGCCGACCTCAACCACTTCACTGCCGCCCCCCTCCGCCACTGGCTCGACTTCCGCGCCGAGGGACATGTCCCGGGCAGCCCGCGCCAAACGTTTGAGCGGCCGGCTCTGCCAGTGCACCAGCAGGCCAATGAACAACAGCAAAAAGCCGCTGGTGAGCACGATGAACCAGACTTGCTGCGCCGGCAGGCCTTGTTCTTCAAGACTGGTGTAGGGCTCGGGCAACAGAGAGGCGATGTACAGCCACTCGCCCGGCGCCATCTGGATTTGGGTGACCAATACCGGCGGGTTCACCGGTTCCAGGGTCAGCGCGTAATGCGCCCAGGAGCGCGGCAATTCATCGAGTTTCAGGCCACCGTTGAAGATCCGCAGGTCTTCGGGGCTGACGAACGTCACCGAGATATCCGTGTCCTGGCCCAGGGACTGGCGCAGCACTTCGTCCACCGCTTTGAGCACGGCTTCTTTGCGCGGGGTGATCGGCAGCACTTCCATGCCCAAGGGTTTGTCGTTGAGCGTCACCACAAAACGGGTGCCGCCCATGCTGCGCAACTGGTCGAGTACCAATGGCCGAAACGCTACCGGCAGAGAGCGGAAGTAACTGACGCTGGCCGTCATCGAATGAGCGAGGCTACGGGCGCTGGTGACCAGTCCTTCCAGTTGGGTGGCGCGCAGTTGCGAGACCCAGATCACGCTCGACAGCGTCTGGGCGAACAACACTGCCAACAGCGTCAACAGCAACATCCGCCCGAGCAACGAACGCGGCACGGGAATCCGTGCGGCGAGCTTGCGAAAAAACTCAGTGGCCATTGCTGGCAACCACATTGGCGGCCAGTTGGTAGCCGCTGCCGCGCACGGTACGGATCAACCGCGGCGGTTTTTCGGTGTCGCGCAGGCGCTGGCGCAAACGGCTGACCGCCATGTCGACGATGCGATCCAGCGGCATCAAATCACGACCACGGGTGGCGTTGCCGATGGTGTCGCGGTCGAGAATTTCCTGGGGATGATCGAGGAACAGTTTCAGCAGCGCGAAATCGGCGCCGGAGAGAATCACTTCTTCGCCGTCAATGTGGAACAGGCGGTGGCTGACCATGTCCAGTCGCCAGTCATCGAAGGCCAGCACTTCACTGCCGGAACGCTCCTGACCGAACTGCGCGCGACGCAACAAGGCTTTGATGCGTGCCTGCAATTCACGCGGGCTGAAGGGTTTGCCGAGGTAATCGTCGGCGCCCAATTCCAGACCGATGACGCGGTCGGCCTCGTCGGAACTGGCCGTGAGCATGATGATCGGCACCTGAGCCTGACGCGGGTGCTGACGGATCCAGCGGCAGAGGCTGAAACCGTCTTCGTCCGGCAGCATGACGTCGAGGATCACCAGATCGCTCGGTGCCTCGTTCATCGCCTGACGAAAGCCTGCACCGTCGGGCGTGGTACGAACCTGGAAACCGGCGCGGGTCAGGTAGGTGTCCAGCAACTCGCGTATCTCTTGATCGTCATCGACCAACAAAATCGACTTGTTGACTGAGCTCACGGGGCGGCGTCCTTGTTGTTTGAATTGGGCGGATTATGCCTTAAGCGCAGAACCAACAAACACCGCAAAACCCATGTGGGAGCATTTCAGGCCGGGCTGGATTGCTCCAGTGCTACCCCTGCCCCCATCAGGCCGGAATACGGCGCCGTCACCAGCCACACCGGGATGCCCTTGAAGTAATCGCTCATGCAGCCCTTGTCGGCAAAGCACCGGGCAAAACCGCTTTCGATGAAGAAATCGGCGAACCGCGGAATCACCCCGCCCACGATGTACACGCCACCCCGACCGCCCGTGGTCAGCACGTTGTTGCCGGCCACACGACCCAGCCAGCAGCAGAACTGCTCGAGCACTTCCAGGGCAATCGGATCGCCGGCCAGCCCGGCTGCGGTAATCGACTCAGGGGAATCCAGCACGGGCTCATGACCGTCCACCGCACAAATCGCCCGATAGACACGCGGCAAGCCGCTGCCGCTCAACGCCGTTTCAGCGCTGACATGGCCGATCTCATTGAAGATGTGCTGCCACAGTTGAGTTTCCCGCGGACTGCTCAGCGGTAAATCGACGTGACCGCCCTCCCCCGGCAACGCGGCGAAACGACCTTCCCCCAGATCCAGCAACGTGCCAACACCGAGGCCAGTCCCCGGACCGATCACTACCGCCGGCCGCAACGGTTCCGGCGTGCCTTCGCAGACCACCCGAAACTCGTCCGGCTGCAAACGGGTCATGCCCAGCGCCATCGCCGAGAAGTCGTTGACCAGCAACAGTTGATCCACCTGCAAGGTCTTGCAGAAACCCTTGCGGCTGAGTCGCCAGTGATTGTTGGTGAACTTGAATTCATCGCCGCTGACGGGGCCGGCCACCGACAGGCACACCGAACCGATCGAACCCGGTTCCAGGCCAAGCCCGCTCAGGTAGAGAGCAATCGCCTCTTCCGGGCTGGCGTGGTCGGCCGTTGCCAGCACCTGAATCGATTCCAGCTGCTGGTTTTTCCACAACGCGAAACGTGCGTTGGTCCCACCGATGTCACCGACCAAAGCCAGTTTCAATTAAGCGTCTCCAGGGCAGAAGTAAAGGCGCTGGCGCCTTGCTCCGCCGAGCTGAAGGCCATGCGCATGAAACCAAACAGTTCGCGCCCGCTGCCGATGTTATTGCCCAACAGGCCCTTGGCAGGTTCGCGCGCTGCGAATTCTTCGGCGTCCACCTTAAGCTCCAGAGTGCCTTTGACGCCATCGACGCGGATGATATCGCCCTCTTGCACCCGTGCCAAAGCGCCGCCCACATACGCTTCGGGGCTGACGTGAATCGCCGCCGGGATTTTTCCCGACGCACCGGACATGCGCCCGTCGGTGACCAGCGCCACTTTGAAGCCGCGATCCTGCAGCACGCCGAGGAACGGCGTCATCTTGTGCAGCTCCGGCATGCCGTTGGAACGCGGCCCCTGGAAGCGCATCACCGCGACGAAATCCTTCTCCAGTAAACCGGCCTTGAACGCATCGGCCAGATCCTGCTGATCCTGGAACACCATCGCCGGAGCTTCAACGATCTGGTTTTCCAACGCGACGGCGGAAACCTTCATGACGCCGCGACCGAGGTTGCCTTCCATCACGCGCAGGCCGCCTTCTGGCGAGAACGCACGCGCGACTGGACGCAGGATGGTTTCGTCGAGGCTTTCGATCGGGCCTTCGCGCCAGACCAGCTCGCCGTTTTCGAGGAACGGTTCCATGGTGTAGCGGCTGAGGCCATGGCCCAAAACCGTGTTGACGTTTTCGTGCAGCAGTCCGGCTTCCAGCAATTCGCGGATCAGGAACGACATGCCGCCCGCTGCCTGGAAGTGGTTGATGTCGGCTTTGCCGTTCGGGTAGACGTGGCTCAGGGTCGGCACCACCTCGGAGAGGTCGGCCATGTCCTGCCAGGTCAATTGAATGCCCGCCGCCATGGCGATCGCCGGCATGTGCAAGGTGTGGTTGGTCGAGCCGCCGGTGGCGTGCAACGCCACGATGGAGTTGACCAGCGAACGTTCGTCGACGATTTCGCCGATCGGCATGAAGTCGCCACTCTGCTTGGTCAGACGCGTGACTTGATGCGCCGCTTCGCGGGTCAGGGCATCACGCAACGGCGTGTTCGGGTTGACGAAAGAGGCGCCCGGCAAGTGCAGGCCCATGACTTCCATCAACAACTGATTGGTGTTGGCGGTGCCGTAAAAGGTGCAGGTACCCGGGCTGTGGTAGGACTTCATCTCCGATTCCAGCAACTCTTCGCGGCTGGCCTTGCCTTCGGCATAGCGCTGGCGCACGTCGGCTTTCTGCTTGTTGGAAATGCCCGAGACCATCGGCCCGCCGGGTACGAAGATCGTTGGCAAGTGACCGAAGCGCAGCGCACCCATCATCAAGCCCGGCACGATCTTGTCGCAGATGCCGAGCATCAGCGCGCCATCGAACATGTTGTGGGACAACGCCACAGCGGTGGACAGCGCGATCACTTCACGGCTCGGCAGGCTCAATTCCATGCCCGGTTCGCCCTGGGTCACGCCATCGCACATGGCCGGGGTGCCGCCGGCGAACTGGCCGACGGAGCCGATTTCGCGCAGGGCTTTTTTGATCTGTTCAGGAAAGACTTCGTACGGCTGGTGCGCCGAGAGCATGTCGTTATAGGACGAAACAATCGCAATGTTGGCGGCGTTCATCATCCGCAGACTGTTCTTGTCGTCGGTGCCGCAACCGGCCACGCCGTGGGCGAAGTTGGCGCATTGCAGCTTGCCGCGCATGGGACCGTCGCTGGCAGCACCACGAATCAGTGCAAGGTAAGCCTCACGCGTGGCGCGGCTGCGGGCGATAAGCCGTTCGGTGACCTCAAGGACGCGGGGATGCATGTTTAGAACTCCAGGCTAACGGATGTGGCGACCTGATTGTCTATGCTGAACAAGAGCCGTTGTCGATGGGATGACAGACGGTTTTCTTGATCGGTCGGACCAGTTGATTCAGGTCACTCGTTGTAGATTGAACAAAATATTGCCATTAAAAAGGCTTGTTTTCTATTTTTATGCGAATAATCTTGTAATTCCAACAACAAAACGACGGCGGCCCTGTTAAATGACTCTTCGAATCGCAATCAATGGTTTTGGCCGAATTGGCCGTAACGTCCTTCGCGCACTGTATACCCAAGGTTATCGCCAGGATCTGCAGATCGTTGCCATCAATGACCTGGGCGACAGCGCGATGAACGCTCATCTGCTCAAGTACGACACTGTTCACGGCACGTTCGATGCCGATGTCCAGCACGATCGGGAAAGCCTGACCGTCAACGGCGACCGTATTTCTGTCAGCGCCATTCGCAACCCGGCCGAACTGCCTTGGGCTGCCGAGAAGATCGACGTCGTATTCGAATGCACCGGTTTGTTCACCGACCGCGCCAAAGCCGCCGCGCATATTACGGCCGGCGCACGCAAAGTGATCATCTCGGCCCCGGCCAAAGGCGCCGATGCCACAGTGGTGTATGGCGTTAACCACGACATTCTGCGCCAATCGCACCAGATCATTTCCAATGCTTCGTGCACCACCAACTGCCTGGCCCCGGTGGCCCAGGTGTTGCACCGCGAGCTGGGAATCGAAAGCGGTCTGATGACCACTATTCACGCCTACACCAACGATCAGCACCTGACCGACGTCTATCATGTCGATCCGTATCGTGCGCGCTCGGCCACGCAGAACATGATCCCGAGCAAAACCGGCGCGGCTGAAGCGGTCGGTCTGGTGCTGCCAGAACTGGCGGGCAAACTGACCGGTATGTCGGTGCGCGTGCCGGTGATCAACGTGTCGCTGGTGGACCTGACCGTGCAACTCAAACGCGAAGCGTCGGCCGATGAAGTGAACGCGCTGCTGAAAGAAGCCAGCCAGCACTCGAAGATTCTCGGTTACAACACCCTGCCGCTGGTCTCCAGCGACTTCAACCACAATCCCCTGTCGTCTATCTTTGACGCCAACCACACCAAGTCCAGCGGCAAGCTGCTCAAGGTGCTGGCCTGGTACGACAACGAATGGGGTTTCTCCAACCGCATGCTCGATAACTGCCTGGCGCTGTGCAACGCTGAATAACCCGCCGTGAAAAAGCAGGAGCAGCACCCATGATCGGTATCAGCTTTACGCAAAAGACCATGGCAGCGCGCAAGCGTATTGCCTTGGTCGCCCATGACCACTGCAAGGTGTTTTTGCTGGACTGGGCGGAGCGGCAGAAAGACAGGCTCGCACAGCATGAACTGGTCGCAACCGGCACCACCGGGTTGTTGTTGCAACAACGCCTGGATTTGCCTGTGGAGAGCATGATCAGCGGCCCATTGGGCGGCGATCAGCAACTCGGCGCGCGAATCGCCGAGCAGCGGGTCGACATGCTGGTGTTCTTCTGGGACCCGTTCGAACCACAGCCGCACGACCCGGACATCAAGGCGTTGCTGCGAGTCGCGGCGGTCTGGAACATTCCCGTCGCCTGCAACGAATGCAGCGCCGACTACCTGCTCAGCAGCCCGATGATGGAGCAGGCGCACGAACATCGGATCCCCGATTACGCGACCTATCTGCTGGGCCGCGCCTAAAGCTTCACTCTGTTGCTTGCCTGACTGAATGCGCCCTCCTGTGGGCGCTTGCTCCTGCAGGAGGACTTGTCGATCGAGCCTCCTGCCTCACCCTGCCGCGCGGCCGGAATCGTTGCCGACAATCTCCTGAATTTCTGTCCTTTTCAGGGCATTTTCCTGCGCAAACGGTCACCTGCTACCGTTCGTCGGCTTCGCGTTCATGCAACCTGCGCCCGCGCCGATGTGCATTAAATGGCGCTGAATGGACTTGGCGAACCGGGTCGATCCCGACTCACAGCCAACACCTCATCCATTCGCGAGTTCGTCCTATGTTCGACTCTCTCTCCATCCGCCTGAAAATCGTCCTGCTGTCCGGTCTGTGCCTGCTGGGCGTGGTCGTCTTGATCGTCGGCATGAACATCTACCAGAGCGATCAGAACGATGAACTGGTCAGTGCCTCCAGCAGCAAGATGCTCACCGCCAGCGTGCAGAACCTGCTCCAGGCCAAGGCTGCCGAGCAAGCGGTGCGGGTGCAGAAGACCTTCGGCGAAAGCCTGCTGGTGGTGACAGCCCTGGCCGATCAGATCAAGGACATGCGCAACATGGCGAGCAAGCGCTCCCTTGACGCCGGCGTCCTGCGTGAAGAGTTGAACCAGAGCCTGAAAACCGCCTTCGAGCGCAACAGTAAAGTGCTCGGCATCTGGCTGGCATTCGAACCCAATGGCCTGGACGGCAAGGACAGCGAATTCGCCAACGATGCGGCTCGCCAGTCCAACGAAGCCGGTCGTTTCGCCAGCTACTGGAGCCGTGCCGGCGGTGTCGGGATCAACACGATCATGGTCGAAGACGACATGACCAAAACCACCTTGAGCCTCAGCGGCACACCCTATAACAGCTGGTACACCTGCCCTCGCGATAGCAAACGTACCTGCCTGCTCGACCCGTATGCCGATACCGTCGCCGGCAAGGAAATGCTGATGACCACCATTTCCGTGCCGCTGCTGGTGGACGGCAAATCCATCGGCGTGGTCGGTGTGGACATCGCCCTCGACGCCCTGCAAGCGGCGGCTGTCGATTCTCAACGCGACCTGTTCAATAGCGCCGGACACATGCTGATTGTCTCCGGCAGCGGCGTACTCGCCGGTTACAGCATGGACGCGAGCAAGGTCGGCAAAAGCATCGGCGATACCTTGGGCGCAGATGGCAAGGAGGTCCTGCAACTACTCAGCGGGGGTACGCCGAAGATTCTCGAACAGGGCGACCTGATCCGTGCGGTGTACCCGGTCAGTCCGATTGCCGAGTCCAAAGCCTGGGGCGTGGTGATCGACCTGCCAAAACAAGTGTTGCTGGCCGACTCGGTAAAACTGCAAGCCGTACTCAATGACGCGCAGCAAAGCGGCACGATCAAAGCCGTTTTGGTCGCGGTGATTGCTGGCCTGGTCGGACTGTTACTGATCTGGTTCACGGCGTCCGGCGTGACCCGGCCGATCAACAGCGTGGCCGAGATGCTCAAGGCGATTGCCAGCGGCGACGGCGACCTGACGCAGCGTCTGCACTACAGCAAGAAAGACGAACTGGGCGAACTGGTGAGCTGGTTCAACCGCTTCCTCGACAAGTTGCAACCGACCATCGCGCAGATCAAACAAAGCATCACCGATGCACGCGGCACGGCCGACCAGTCTTCAGAAATCGCCCGCCAGACCAGCGAAGGCATGCAGGTGCAGTTCCGCGAAATCGACCAGGTCGCCACCGCGTCCAACGAAATGAGCGCCACCGCCCACGACGTCGCCAACAGTGCCTCGAACGCGGCTAACGCGGCCAAGGGTGCCGACCAGTCGGCCCGCGACGGCATGCAGATCATCGAACGCAGCACCCGCGACATCAATCAACTGGCCGACGAAGTCAGTAAGGCAGTGACCGAAGTCGAAGCATTGGCGGTCAACAGCGAGCAGATTGGTTCGGTGCTGGAGGTGATCCGCAGCATCGCCGAGCAAACCAACCTGCTGGCGCTCAACGCCGCCATCGAAGCTGCACGCGCCGGGGAAAGCGGTCGCGGCTTTGCGGTGGTCGCCGACGAGGTTCGCAACCTGGCCAAACGTACGCAGGATTCGGTGGAGGAAATTCGCATCGTCATCGAGCGCATCCAGTCCGGTACTCGCGGCGTGGTCGCCACCATGCATTCGAGCCAGTCCCAGGCTCACAGCAACGCCGGACAGATCCAGCAAGCGGTGCAGGCTCTGAGCAAAATCAGCGACGCGGTGACGGTCATCAGCGACATGAACCTGCAAATCGCCAGCGCCGCCGAACAGCAAAGCGCCGTGGCCGAAGAGGTCAACCGCAACGTCTCGGCGATCCGCACCGTCACCGAAACCCTGACCGGCCAAGCCACCGAATCGGCGCAGATCAGCAGCAAGCTCAATTCGTTGACCACCCATCAGATGAAATTGATGGATCAGTTCCGGGTGTAATTTGATCTATCATCAGGCCCTCTCCCGGAGGGCCTTCGATGACTGATTTACTCACGTCCATTCAAACCGCACTCGGCTTGCCTCATACCCAGGTCAAGTTCACCTCGAGCGGTGCCCTGCCCTCGGCGTTTGCCGTCACCGACCTGGCGTGCGCCAGCATTGCCGCTGCCGGCCAGGCTGTCAGCGAATGGCTGCAGCAACAAACCGGTCGCTTACCCAGCCTTGAGGTCGACCGCCGCCTGGCCTCTTTCTGGTTCGCCACGTCGATCCGCCCGATAGGCTGGAGCGTCCCGCCGCCGTGGGATCCGGTCGCCGGTGACTACGCCACAAAGGATGGCTGGATTCGCCTGCACACCAACGCACCCCATCACCGCGCCGCAGCCGAAAAAGTGCTCGGCGCCTGTACCGACCGTGCAGCGATGGCGAGCAAGGTTGCTCAATGGGCCAAAAGCGATCTGGAGCAGGCCGTGGTCGATGCCGGTGGCTGCGCCGCCGAGATGCGTAGCTGGGCGCAATGGCAGGCGCATCCCCAAGGTCAGGCGGTGAACGCCGAACCGCTGATTCAGTTTGCTGACAACAGTCGCCAGAACGCGAAACCGTGGCAAGGCTCGGGGGCGCAACCGCTGGCCGGGATCAAGGTGCTGGATTTGACTCGAGTGCTCGCCGGACCGATCGCCAGCCGCTTTCTGGCAGGCCTCGGCGCCGACGTTTTGCGGATCGACCCACCGACCTGGAACGAACCGGGCGTGGTGCCGGAAGTCACCCTGGGCAAACGCTGCGCACGCCTGGACCTGCACGACAAGACTGATCGCTCGGTGTTCGAAAGCCTGCTCAAGGACGCTGACATTCTGCTCCACGGCTATCGCGCCGATGCACTGGAACGCCTGGGTTACGGCGTCGCCGAACGCCAGAAACTGGCGCCCGGCCTGATCGACGTCAGCCTCAATGCCTACGGTTGGAGCGGCCCGTGGCAGAACCGCCGCGGCTTCGACAGCCTGGTACAAATGAGCAGCGGGATCGCCGAAGCGGGCATGCGATGGAAGAACGCGGATAAGCCGACGCCACTGCCGGTGCAGGCGCTGGATCATGCGACCGGGTATTTGATGGCGGCTGCGGCGATCACGTTGCTGGGGCGTGGCGGGTCGGCCCGGTTGTCGCTGGCGCGGACGGCGAAGTTGTTGATTGGACAGGGCGCAGGTTCACACGAACCGCTACGGGCAGAGGATGAAAACGATCAGGGCGTGTTGGTTGAGCAGACAACCTGGGGACCGGCGCATCGACTTCATGTGCCACTGAAAATCACCGGAACTCCGATGCAGTGGGCACTTCCTGCCGGGGAATTGGGTTCCCATCGCGCACAGTGGTGGTGACTTTTCGGACGCCTTCACGCCCTGAGCCTTTCCGTCAACACGATGTTGCTGTGTCCGGCTCGCTGATCAAAGGTGAGCCGTGCCGTGCTCCCCCTTCAATCCGATGCTGCGCGAATACACCCCCTTCGACCACCGTTTCCATTCCAGCGACCGCTGGAAGACTAACGCCAGGGTCAGCATACCGACGGCAGTGATCGCCCAACGATTTAACTAAATAGTCAAACGGTAATAACGTTTATTGATTAATGGTCATTAACGTAATTTTATTTATAGTCAGTGCTTCTATCAGGCGCGTCGCAATAGAAGTTCTGCGTGTTGAACCTAATAATTCAATTCTCAACTACACGCAAACAAGAAAATTTGCGAAAACTCAAAAACAAACTAGCTTCAAAACTCCATGCGATAAGCATTATTTCTGTTTGATCTGGCCAAGCCCTTTGGATAGGGCTTTCCAGCAGTACCGTTATGTTCGGTAAAAGTTCATAAGTCTTTCAATAATAATGGAATGTGCCTATGCATTGATCCATGTCAGATGAGTGAATAACTAACAGAATTATTCTGTTGTCTCTCTTCTCCTGCATTGGAGTCATGCAATGTCTGAATCCCCCGGAAAACTGAAACTCGGTGCACTTGTTGCACTGGTGGTCGGCTCAATGATTGGTGGCGGGATCTTCTCTTTGCCGCAGAACATGGCCGCCAGTGCCGACGTCGGCGCGGTGCTGATCGGTTGGGCGATCACCGCCGTAGGCATGCTGACGCTGGCCTTCGTGTTCCAGACCCTGGCCAATCGCAAGCCTGATCTGGACGGCGGGGTCTACGCCTACGCCAAAGCCGGTTTCGGCGACTACATGGGTTTCTCGTCCGCCTGGGGTTACTGGATCAGTGCCTGGCTGGGCAACGTCGGTTACTTCGTTTTGCTCTTCAGCACCCTCGGTTACTTTTTCCCGATTTTTGGCGAGGGCAATACTGTCGCCGCCGTTATTGGCGCTTCGGTGCTGCTCTGGGCCGTGCATTTCCTGGTGCTGCGCGGGATCAAGGAAGCGGCGTTCATCAACCTGGTGACCACCGTCGCCAAGATCGTGCCGCTGGTCCTGTTTGTGCTGATCGCGATTTTCGCCTTCAAGCTGGACATCTTCACCGCTGACATCTGGGGCGTGAAAAACCCGGAACTGGGCAGCGTGATGAACCAGGTGCGCAACATGATGCTGGTCACCGTCTGGGTGTTCATCGGTATCGAAGGTGCGAGCATTTTCTCGGCCCGTGCGGAAAAACGCAGCGACGTCGGTAAAGCCACGGTGATCGGCTTCATCACCGTGCTGCTGTTTCTGGTGCTGGTGAATGTGCTGTCGCTGGGCATCATGACTCAACCGGAACTGGCCAAACTGCAAAACCCTTCGATGGCTGCGGTGCTGGAGCACGTGGTCGGTCATTGGGGCGCGGTGCTGATCAGCGTTGGCCTGATCATCTCGCTGCTCGGCGCGTTGCTGTCGTGGGTGTTGCTGTGCGCAGAGATCATGTTCGCCGCCGCCAAGGACCACACCATGCCGGCCTTCCTGCGCAAAGAAAACGCCAACCATGTGCCGGTCAATGCGCTGTGGCTGACCAACGCAATGGTCCAGCTGTTCCTCATCATCACACTGTTTTCCGCCAGCACTTACCTGTCGCTGATCTACCTCGCCACCTCGATGATTCTGGTGCCATATCTGTGGTCGGCGGCCTACGCGCTGCTGCTGGCGGTGCGCGGCGAGAGCTATGAAAACGCTGCCGCCGAACGCAGCAAGGACCTGTTCATCGGCGCCGTTGCGTTGATTTACGCGGTCTGGCTGATCTATGCCGGTGGCGTCAAATACCTGCTGCTCTCCGCCCTGCTCTATGCCCCCGGCGCGATCCTGTTCGCCAAGGCCAAGCTTGAAGTCAACAAACCGGTTTTCACCAACATCGAGAAGCTGATTTTCGCAGCGGTCGTCGCGGGCGCCCTGGTGGCGGCTTACGGGCTGTATGACGGCTTCTTGACTCTGTAATACCTGACTTATTTGTCATCTGGAGGATCCCTGTAATGACCACGGAAAAAGTTAAGTACGGCGTACATTCCGAAGCCGGCAAACTGCGCAAAGTCATGGTTTGCTCCCCTGGCCTGGCCCATCAGCGGCTGACCCCGAACAACTGTGACGAGCTGCTTTTCGATGATGTGCTGTGGGTTGCCCAAGCCAAGCGCGACCATTTCGACTTTGTCACCAAGATGCGCGAACGCAACATCGACGTGCTGGAAATGCACAACCTGCTGACCGACATCGTCGCCATCCCTGAAGCGCTGGACTGGATTCTTGAGCGCAAGATCACTGCAAACTCGGTCGGCCTAGGCCTGGTCAACGAAACCAGTTCGTGGCTGCGCAGCCTGCAGCCGCGCAAGATCGCTGAGTTCCTGATTGGCGGTGTCTCCGCCGATGACCTGCCGGACAGTTTCGGCGGCAAAGCCATTCAGATGTTCCGCGACTTCCTCGGCCATTCCAGCTTCATTCTGCCGCCGCTGCCCAACACCCAGTTCACCCGTGACACCACCTGCTGGATCTACGGCGGCGTGACGCTGAACCCGATGTACTGGCCGGCGCGCCGCCAGGAAACGTTGCTGGCCACCGCCATCTACAAATTCCATCCGCAGTTCACCAACGCCGACTTCGAGATCTGGTACGGCGATCCGGACCAGGAACACGGCAGTTCCACCCTTGAGGGCGGCGACGTGATGCCAATCGGCAACGGCGTGGTGTTGATCGGCATGGGCGAGCGTTCGTCGCGTCAGGCCATCGGCCAACTGGCGCTGAACCTGTTCAAGAACAAAGCCGTGGAACGCGTGATCGTCGCCGGCCTGCCGAAATCTCGCGCAGCGATGCACCTGGACACCGTGTTCAGCTTCTGCGACCGCGACCTCGTCACGATCTTCCCGGAAGTGGTGAACCAGATCGTCGCCTTCACCTTGCGCCCTGACGAAGGAAAAGCGGGCGGTATCGACATTCGCCGCGAAGAAACCAGCTTCCTCGACACCGTGGCCAAGGCCCTCAACCTCAAAGCGTTGCGCGTGGTGGAAACCGGCGGCAACAGCTTCGCCGCCGAACGCGAGCAGTGGGACGACGGCAACAACGTCGTGGCGCTGGAGCCAGGCGTGGTGATCGGTTACGACCGAAATACCTACACCAACACCTTGCTGCGCAAGGCCGGTGTGGAAGTCATCACCATCAGCGCCGGCGAACTTGGACGCGGGCGTGGCGGCGGCCACTGCATGACCTGCCCGATCATTCGCGACCCTATCGACTATTAATTTGCCCACCAGGGCCTGCGCTTATAAAGCGCGGGCCCTGGGGATAACCGAAACCAAAGGAGATCCAATCATGGCTTTCAATATGCGCAACCGCAGCCTGCTCTCGCTGATGCACCACACCACTCGCGAGTTGCACTATCTGCTGGACCTGTCCCGGGACCTGAAACGCGCCAAATATACCGGCACCGAGCGTCCGCACCTGCAAGGCAAGAACATCGCGCTGATCTTCGAGAAAACGTCGACCCGCACCCGCTGCGCCTTCGAAGTCGCGGCCCATGACCAGGGTGCCCACGTCACCTACATCGACCCGGTGTCGTCACAGATCGGCCACAAGGAAAGCATGAAAGACACCGCCCGCGTGCTGGGGCGGATGTTCGACGCCATCGAGTACCGAGGCTTCGAACAGGAAATCGTTGAAGAGCTGGCCAAGTTTGCGGGTGTGCCAGTGTTCAACGGTTTGACCGCTGAATTCCACCCGACGCAAATGATCGCCGACACCCTGACCATGCGCGAACACAGCGACAAGCCGCTGCACGACATCAGCTACGCCTACCTCGGTGACGCCCGCTACAACATGGGCAACTCGCTACTGATGATCGGCGCCAAACTCGGTATGGACGTGCGCATCGGCGCGCCGAAAGCGCTGTGGCCACACGCTGATTTCATCGCCCAGTGCAAAGCCTTCGCCGAAGACAGCGGCGCGCGCATCACCATCACCGAAGATCCGAAAGAAGCGGTCAAAGGCGTGGACTTCATCCACACCGACATTTGGGTGTCGATGGGTGAGCCGGTGGAAGCGTGGGACGAGCGCATCGAGCAACTGTTGCCGTACCAGGTCAACGCGAAAATGATGAAAGCCTCGGGCAACCCGCGCGTGAAGTTCATGCACTGTTTGCCGGCGTTCCACAACAGCGAAACCAAGGTTGGCAAGGACATCGCCTCGCGTTATCCGCACCTGGCCAATGGCGTCGAGGTGACTGAAGAAGTCTTCGAATCGCCGGCCAACATCGCCTTCGAGCAAGCGGAAAACCGCATGCACACCATCAAGGCGATCCTGGTGTCGGCGTTGGCGGATATCTAACTGTATCGATCGTTCCCGTGCATCGCGCGGGAACGATAATTCTTAAAGGACTGCATTATGCGTATCGTCGTTGCTCTGGGCGGTAACGCCCTGCTCCGCCGTGGTGAACCCATGACCGCGGACAACCAACGCGCCAACATCCGGATTGCCACTGAACAAATCGCCAAGGTGTACCCTGGCAACCAACTGGTCATTGCCCACGGCAATGGTCCGCAAGTGGGCCTGCTGTCACTGCAAGCGGCCGCCTACACCTCCGTTTCGCCCTACCCGCTGGACGTGCTCGGCGCCGAAACCGAAGGCATGATCGGCTACATCATCGAACAGGAACTGGGCAACCTTCTGGACTTCGAAGTGCCCTTCGCCACCCTGCTGACCCAGGTTGAAGTCGACGCCAACGACCCGGCGTTCCAGAACCCGACCAAACCCATCGGCCCGGTCTACGACAAAGCCGAAGCAGAAAAACTCGCCTCCGAGAAAGGCTGGGCGATTGCCCCGGACGGCGATAAATTCCGCCGTGTCGTGGCTAGCCCGAGACCGAAACGCATCTTCGAAATCCGCCCGATCAAGTGGCTGCTGGAAAAAGGCAGCATCGTGATTTGCGCCGGCGGCGGTGGCATTCCGACGATGTACGGCGCCAGCGGCAAACTACAAGGCGTGGAAGCAGTAATCGACAAAGACCTGTGCTCGGCGCTACTGGCCGAACAGCTTGAAAGCGATCTGCTGGTGATCGCCACGGACGTCAACGCCGCTTTCATCGACTTCGGTAAACCGACCCAGAAAGCCATCGCCCAGGCTCACCCGGATGAAATGGAAAAACTCGGCTTCGCAGCGGGCTCCATGGGGCCGAAGGTTCAGGCCGCCTGCGAGTTCGCCCGCCGCACTGGAAAAACCGCGGTGATCGGTTCACTCTCGGACATCGAAGCGATCGTCCAGGGCAAGGCCGGCACCCGCATCAGCACGGCGAAACCTGGCATTACTTATTTATAGGGAGAGACGTCAATGGCAACGTTCGAGCCGGGTCATTTGCACATCGAGCGCCATGCGCTGAATAAAGCTGATTACAGCTACAACCTGCGCATCGACTATGAAGTTACGCAGGATCCGAAGGAAGGCAAAGGCATGCTCTTCAAGATGCATGGCAGCATCGAGGGTAAGGATTTGCAGGAAGAATTTTTTCTGCCCAAGGATCAGGCATTCGACTTCGCCCGGCACGCCATGCACATCGCGCAAAAATATGGCATCCCTAAAGAAGCCAACATCGCGTCAATGCACAAGACCTACGACGAAATGTTCGAAGACGTGCGCAAGCAGCTTGATGTGAAGTCCGGCGACCCGGTAAAACCCGAGCACCTCGGATAAACCGTGTGGGAGCGAGCCTGCTCGCTCCCACATTGGTTCGGCGTTGCATTGAAGTCCTGCGCAGGATTTCACCATTGGCCCGCCCCAAGGCATACTTGCCACCCTCCGCATTCCAGAACCAAAAACCGCCCCATGCGTATCCACGTCAGCTTCATAGACCGCGTCGGCATTACCCAGGAAGTCCTGGCCCTGCTCGGTGGGCGCAATCTCAATCTGGATGCGGTGGAAATGGTGCCGCCCAACGTCTACATCGACGCCCCGACCTTGAGTCCGCAAGTCCTCGAAGAGCTGCGCGATGCGTTGTTCAGCGTGCGCGGCGTGCAAGCGGTGACGGTGGTCGACATTCTTCCCGGTCAGCGTCGGCACCTGCAGCTTGATGCGTTGCTCGCGGCCATGACCGACCCGGTCCTGGCGCTGGACAGTGCCGGCAAGGTGCTGTTGGCCAACCCGGCACTGATTGCCTTGTACGGTCGCGAGCCTGACGGCGAAAGCATCGCGGACCTGTTCGCCGACCCGGCACTGCTCGAAGCCTTGCTGGAAAACGGCTTCCGCCTGCCGCTGCGGGAAGTCACCGTCAACGGCCAGACGTTGTTGCTGGACGCCACACCGATTACCGACGCCGGCGCCCTGCTGACCCTGTATCAACCCAACCGCATTGGCGAACGCCTATCGGCGCTGCACCACGACCATGCCGAAGGTTTCGATGCACTGCTTGGTGAGTCCCCGGCGATTCGGACCCTCAAGGCCCGCGCCCAGCGCGTTGCGGCCCTCGATGCACCGTTGCTGATCCAGGGCGAAACCGGCACCGGCAAAGAACTGGTGGCCCGCGCCTGCCACGCCATCAGTGCTCGGCACAGTTCGCCATTTTTGGCGCTGAACTGCGCGGCATTGCCGGAGAACCTCGCCGAAAGCGAACTGTTCGGCTACGCCCCCGGCGCCTTCACCGGCGCACAACGTGGCGGCAAACCGGGACTGATGGAACTGGCCAACCAGGGCACGGTGTTTCTCGATGAGATCGGCGAAATGTCGCCGTACTTGCAGGCGAAGTTGCTGCGTTTTCTCAACGACGGCAGCTTCCGGCGAGTCGGCGGCGATCGCGAAGTGAAGGTCAACGTGCGAATCCTCAGCGCGACCCACCGCAATCTGGAAAAAATGGTCAGCGAAGGCTCGTTTCGCGAAGACCTGTTCTATCGCCTCAACGTCCTGAATGTCGAAGTCCCGCCCCTGCGCGAACGCGGCCAGGACATTCTGCTGCTGGCCCGCTACTTCATGCAGCAGGCGTGTGCGCAGATCCAGCGCCCGGTCTGTCGCCTGGCGCCGGGCACTTATCCGGCACTGCTGGGTAACCGCTGGCCGGGCAATGTGCGGCAGTTGCAGAACGTGATCTTTCGCGCGGCGGCGATTTGCGAGAGCAGCCTGGTGGACATTGGTGACCTCGACATCGCCGGCACCTCCGTGGCGCGCCAGAGCGACAGCGACGTCGACAGCCTCGAACAGGCGATGGAGGAGTTCGAGAAAACTTTGCTCGAAAAGCTCTACGTCAGCTACCCCTCGACCCGCCAACTGGCCAGCCGCCTGCAAACCTCCCACACCGCCATCGCCCATCGATTGCGCAAGTACGGCATTCCCAATAAACCGTAAGCACCTCAAAAGCGACCTCCATCTGTACTGAAAGCGCTACAGTGGAACGATATCGCTACACCCTCTCTTAATCACCGCAGTGCAAGGCTTTGATCCACTTAGGCTTTTTTCTTTGCCCTGCGCTGTAGCGATTTCGCTACAACCACCAAAGTGTCACGCCTCACCATAACCTCTAAGTAGTTGATTTATAAGATAAAAATAACATTGGCCGCGTTTTTGCTTAGTAACCATCCATAAAGTACGGCATTGCCGAGTATTCAATCGCGTCCACCAGACGAGTCTGGCCCCCTAGGAGTTTCCATGAGCGAGTTGCGTTTTACTGAAGATCACGAATGGCTGCGCACCGAAGCTGACGGCACTGTCACCGTCGGCATCACCGCTTTCGCACAGAACGCCCTCGGCGACGTGGTTTTCGTACAACTGCCTGAGCTGCAGTCCTACGACAAAGGCGCTGAAGCCGCCACCGTGGAATCGGTAAAAGCCGCCAGCGGCGTGTACATGCCGCTGGACGGCGAAGTGCTGGAAGTGAACCCGGCGCTGGACAGCAGCCCTGAACTGGTCAACGAAGATCCGCTGGGCGAAGGCTGGTTCTTCCGCTTCCAGCCAACCGATGCATCGGCTGTCGCCAAACTGCTGGATCAAGACGCCTACGACCGTCTGATCAAAGCCAACGCCGAAGCCTGAGGAGCGCCGACATGACTCAAGTAAACCTTACGACCGCCAACGAATTCATCGCCCGCCACATCGGCCCGCGCTCCGGCGACGAGCAAGCCATGCTCAACAGCCTCGGCTTCGACTCGCTGGAAGCCCTGAGCGCCAGCGTCATCCCCGACAGCATCAAGGGCACCAGCGTCCTCGGCCTCGAAGACGGCCTGAGCGAAGCCGATGCCCTGGCCTTGATCAAGTCCATCGCCGGCAAAAACCAGCTGTTCAAGACCTACATCGGTCAGGGCTACTACGGCACGCACACGCCGTCGCCAATCCTGCGCAACCTGCTGGAAAACCCGGCCTGGTACACCGCGTACACCCCGTACCAGCCAGAAATTTCCCAGGGCCGTCTCGAAGCGCTGCTGAACTTCCAGACCCTGATCAGCGACCTCAGCGGCCTGCCGATCGCCAACGCGTCCTTGCTCGACGAAGCCACCGCCGCCGCCGAAGCCATGACCTTCTGCAAACGCCTGAGCAAGAACAAGGGCAGCCACGCCTTCTTCGCTTCCGTGCATTGCCACCCGCAAACCCTCGACGTGCTGCGCACCCGGGCCGAGCCGCTGGGCATCGACGTAGTCGTTGGCGACGAACTCGAACTGACCGACGTGACGCCATTTTTCGGCGCCTTGTTGCAATACCCGGCGAGCAACGGGGACGTGTTCGACTACCGCGAGCTGACCGAACGCTTCCACGCGGCGAATGCGCTGGTGGCGGTCGCCGCCGACCTGCTGGCCCTGACCGTGCTGACCCCGCCGGGCGAGTTCGGCGCCGACGTGGCCATCGGCAGCGCGCAACGCTTCGGCGTGCCGCTGGGCTTCGGCGGTCCGCACGCGGCCTACTTCTCCACCAAGGATGCGTTCAAGCGCGACATGCCCGGCCGTCTGGTCGGCGTCTCGGTCGACCGTTTCGGCAAGCCGGCCCTGCGCCTGGCCATGCAGACCCGCGAGCAACACATCCGTCGCGAGAAGGCCACCAGCAACATCTGCACCGCGCAAGTGCTGCTGGCCAACATCGCCAGCATGTACGCCGTGTACCACGGCCCGAAAGGCCTGACGCAGATCGCCAATCGCGTGCATCACCTGACCGCGATTCTGGCTAAAGGCTTGAGCGCAATCGGTCTGACGGTTGAGCAAGAAAACTTCTTCGACACGCTGACGATCAAGACCGGCGCCCAAACTGCCGCGTTGCACGAAAAAGCACGTGCTAAGCAGATCAACCTGCGCGTGGTCGATGGCGAGCGTCTGGGCCTGTCCCTCGACGAAACCACCTCGCAAGCTGACGTGGAAACCCTGTGGGCGCTGTTGGCCGACGGCCAAACACTGCCGGACTTCGCGGCATTGGCTGCCACCGTCCAAAGCACGATCCCGGCCACCCTGCTGCGCCAGTCGCCAATCCTCAGCCACCCGGTGTTCAACCGCTACCACTCGGAAACCGAGCTGATGCGCTACCTGCGCAAGCTCGCCGACAAGGACCTGGCGCTGGATCGCACCATGATCCCGCTGGGTTCGTGCACCATGAAACTCAACGCCGCCAGCGAAATGATCCCGGTGACCTGGGCCGAGTTCGGCGCCCTGCACCCGTTCGCCCCGGCCGCGCAAAGCGCCGGCTATCAGCAACTGACCGACGAACTGGAAGCGATGCTCTGCGCCGCCACCGGTTACGACGCGATCTCGCTGCAACCGAACGCCGGTTCCCAGGGTGAATACGCCGGCCTGCTGGCGATTCGTGCCTATCACCAGAGCCGTGGCGAAGACCGTCGTGACATCTGCCTGATCCCCTCGTCCGCCCACGGCACCAACCCGGCGACCGCCAATATGGCCGGCATGCGCGTGGTCGTCACTGCCTGCGATGCCCGCGGCAACGTCGACATCGAAGACCTGCGCGCCAAGGCCATCGAGCACCGCGAACACCTCGCGGCGCTGATGATCACCTACCCGTCGACCCACGGCGTGTTCGAAGAAGGCATCCGCGAAATCTGCGGCATCATTCACGACAATGGCGGCCAGGTGTACATCGACGGCGCCAACATGAACGCCATGGTCGGCCTCTGCGCCCCGGGCAAGTTCGGCGGCGACGTGTCGCACCTGAACCTGCACAAAACCTTCTGCATCCCCCACGGCGGTGGCGGCCCCGGCGTCGGCCCGATTGGCGTCAAGTCGCACCTGACCCCGTTCCTGCCGGGGCACGGCACCATGGAGCGCAAGGAAGGCGCGGTCTGCGCCGCACCGTTCGGCAGCGCGAGCATTTTGCCGATCACCTGGATGTACATTCGGATGATGGGTGGCGCGGGTCTCAAGCGTGCTTCGCAACTGGCGATCCTCAATGCCAACTACATTTCCCGTCGCCTCGAAGAGCACTACCCGGTGCTCTACACCGGCAGCAACGGTCTGGTGGCGCACGAATGCATCCTCGATCTGCGTCCGCTGAAAGACAGCAGCGGCATCAGCGTCGATGACGTCGCCAAGCGCCTGATCGATTTCGGCTTCCACGCCCCGACCATGTCATTCCCAGTCGCCGGCACGCTGATGATCGAGCCGACCGAAAGCGAATCCAAAGAAGAACTGGACCGCTTCTGCGAAGCCATGATCCGCATCCGCGAAGAAATCCGCGCGGTGGAAAACGGCACCCTGGACAAGGACGACAACCCACTGAAAAACGCGCCGCACACCGCGGCGGAAATCGTCGGCGAGTGGACGCATCCGTACAGCCGTGAGCAAGCGGTGTATCCGGTCGCGTCGCTGATCGAAGGCAAGTACTGGCCACCGGTCGGTCGCGTCGACAACGTGTTTGGCGATCGCAACCTGATCTGCGCCTGCCCTTCGATCGAAAGCTACGCTTAAACGAATAAGGGGCGGGTTTACTCGCCCCCACAAGGACACCACAAAACCCTGTGGGAGCGAGCAAGCCCGCTCCCACAAGGATCTGTGCCGGTCCCTATAACAAGAAACCGGAGAACAACCATGTCTTTAAGCGTGTTCGACCTGTTCAAGATTGGCATCGGCCCCTCCAGTTCCCACACCGTCGGCCCGATGCGTGCTGCGGCACGTTTCGCCGAAGGTTTGCGCCGTGAAGGGCTGCTGGCCGCGACCACCTGCGTCAAAGTCGAGCTCTACGGATCACTCGGCGCCACCGGTAAAGGCCACGGCAGCGACAAGGCCGTGTTGCTGGGTCTGGAAGGCGAACACCCGGACACCGTGAACACCGAAACCGTCGCCGCCCGTCTGCAAGAGATTCGTGGCAACGGTCGCTTGAACCTGCTCGGCGAACACAGCATTGCGTTCAATGAGAAAGAACATTTGGCGATGATCCGCAAACCGTTGGCCTATCACCCCAACGGCATGATCTTTCGCGCCTTCGATGCGGCGGGCATACAAATCCGCAGCCGCGAGTACTACTCGGTCGGCGGTGGTTTTGTGGTCGATGAAGACGCCGCCGGCGCCGACCGTATCGTCGAAGACGCCACGCCACTGACCTTCCCGTTCAAAAGCGCCAAGGACCTGCTCGGTCACTGTGCCACCTACGGCTTGTCCATCAGCCAGGTGATGCTGACCAACGAAAGCGCCTGGCGCCCGGAAGCGGAAACCCGCGCCGGCCTGTTGAAAATCTGGCAAGTCATGCAGGACTGCGTCGCTGCCGGCTGCCGCAACGAAGGCATCCTGCCCGGGGGTTTGAAGGTCAAGCGCCGTGCGGCCGCGCTGCATCGGCAACTGTGCAAGAACCCGGAGTCTTCACTGCGCGATCCGCTGTCGGTGCTGGACTGGGTCAACCTCTACGCACTGGCGGTCAACGAAGAAAACGCCAACGGCGGGCGCGTGGTGACGGCTCCCACTAACGGTGCGGCAGGGATCGTCCCCGCTGTTTTGCATTACTACATGCGCTTCATCCCCGGGGCCAACGAAGACGGCGTCGTGCGTTTTCTGCTGACCGCGGCCGCGATCGGCATTCTCTATAAAGAAAACGCCTCGATCTCCGGCGCCGAAGTTGGCTGTCAGGGTGAGGTTGGCGTGGCGTGCTCCATGGCCGCCGGCGCCCTGTGCGAAGTGCTTGGCGGCACCGTACAGCAAGTGGAAAACGCCGCCGAAATCGGCATGGAACACAACCTCGGCCTCACCTGCGACCCGATTGGCGGGCTGGTGCAAGTGCCTTGCATCGAGCGCAACGCCATGGGGTCGGTCAAGGCAATCAATGCGGTGCGCATGGCCCTGCGCGGCGACGGTCAGCACTTCGTCTCACTCGACAAGGTCATCCGCACCATGCGCCAGACCGGCGCCGACATGAAAAGCAAATACAAGGAAACCGCCCGTGGCGGTTTGGCGGTCAACATTATCGAGTGCTGATGCTTACGCGCATCTGCACACTTTTTCAGGAGCTGAATATGTCCACCGAACACCTGTCGAAAACCCCGCTGCACGCACTGCACATCGAACTTGGCGCCCGCATGGTGCCGTTTGCTGGCTACGACATGCCGGTGCAATACCCGCTCGGTGTGATGAAAGAACACCAGCACACCCGTGATCAGGCCGGGCTGTTCGATGTCTCGCACATGGGCCAGATCCGTCTGACCGGCGCCAATGCCGCCAAGGCGCTGGAAAGCCTGGTGCCGGTGGACATCATCGACCTGCCTGTGGGCACGCAGCGTTACGCGATGTTCACCAACGAAACGGGGGGCATCCTCGACGACTTGATGGTCGCCAACCTGGGTAACGACGAACTGTTCCTGGTGGTCAACGCCGCCTGCAAGGACCAGGACCTGGCGCATCTGCGCAAACACATCGGCGACCAGTGCACTATCGAGCCGCTGTTTGAAGAACGCGCGCTGCTGGCGCTGCAAGGTCCGACCGCTGTCACCGTGCTCGCACGCCTGGCACCTGAAGTGGCGAAGATGACCTTCATGCAATTCGCCCGCGTGAAACTGCTGGGCGTGGACTGCTTTGTCAGCCGTTCGGGCTATACCGGTGAAGACGGTTACGAAATCTCCGTACCGGCCGCCAACGCCGAAGCCCTGGCTCGCGCCCTGCTGGCCGAACCTGAAGTAGCGGCCATCGGCCTTGGCGCTCGCGACTCCCTGCGCCTGGAAGCCGGCCTGTGCCTCTACGGCCACGACATGAACACCGAGACCACCCCGATCGAAGCCAGCCTGCTGTGGGCCATCTCCAAGCCTCGTCGCGCTGATGGCGCACGTGCCGGCGGCTTCCCTGGCGCTGAAACCGTGTTCGGACAGCAACAAGCCGGGGTCAGCCGCAAGCGCGTTGGCCTGTTGCCTCAGGAACGCACGCCGGTGCGCGAAGGCGCAGAGATCGTCAATGAAGCAGGCGACATCATTGGTGCTGTTTGCAGCGGTGGCTTCGGTCCGACCTTGGGCGGCCCTTTGGCGATGGGTTACGTCGACAGTGCTTATATCGCTCTCGATACGCCGGTATGGGCGATTGTTCGTGGGAAAAAGGTGCCTTTGCTTGTAAGCAAAATGCCATTTGTTCCACAACGCTACTACCGCGGCTGATTGACTGTTTCCATAAGTAACGCGGTTGCGTTAACAGCGCACTAATGTGTAACGCAACCGCCATAAAACAGTGCATCACTCCTGTAAGCTTCGTTTATGAACGTTGCTTATAACGATCGAAAACAATTGAACACGGCGATTGCATAAGCCAACACTAGTTGCTGCATAAACGCCCCGACGCGAGCAAATCCGGGCCCTCCACAGGGCTTGTTTTTTCTCCCGTAGTTGGCGTAGAGTTTGTTCACTGTGTTTGCATGGGTCGCTTGGAATCGTGACCTGGGCAGTAGCCTACAAGTTAGCTACATCCCGTTCGGCGTCTTCTTACTCTCCTGCAACCAGCCCCAGTACTCTTTCACAAGAAGGAGGCTGTCATTAATTTTTGCGTTAAAGGAAATAAGAAATGTCCCAACGTCAGAGCGGTACCGTCAAGTGGTTTAACGACGAGAAAGGTTTTGGTTTTATCACTCCAGAAAGCGGTCCGGATCTGTTCGTGCATTTCCGCGCTATTCAGGGCAACGGCTTCAAGAGCCTGAAAGAAGGCCAGAAAGTGACTTTCGTTGCTGTGCAAGGCCAGAAAGGCATGCAGGCTGACGAAGTACAAGCAGAAGCCTGATCTTCTGTTACGAAAAAGCCCCTGATGCTGACATCAGGGGCTTTTTTGTGCGCGTAAATCCGTAAAATGGCTTCTTTTTTCCGTCCAGAGGCTGCCATGTCGAAACATCTTCTAAAACCCCAGGGCGACTTTCCTGCCGTCACCCTGGGTCGTCGCCTGGCAGCGATGTTCTACGACTTCTTGTTGTGTACCGCCCTGCTGATCGTCACCAGCGGGATTTACAAGATGATCCAGATGGCGATCATCGGCGAAGACAAAATGCGCACCCTGACCGAAGCCGGCGCGCTGGACGGCGATCCATTGCTCTCAACGGTGCTGCTGTTTGTGCTGTTCGGCTTCTTCGCCAAATTCTGGACCTGGTCCGGTCAGACCCTGGGCATGCAGGTCTGGTGCATACGCGTGCAAAACGCCGACGGTTCATCCATCAGCCTTTGGCAGGCGTTGCTGCGCTTTGTGGTGTCGATAGCATCCTTGCTGTGCATCGGGCTGGGTTTCTTCTGGTCGCTATTCGACAAACAGAAACGTAGCTGGCATGACATCTACTCCAATACCCAGCTCGTGCGGATTCCAAAGAAAACCAAGTAATCCAGCAGATGCAAAAACGCCCCGATCAAATCGGGGCGTTTTCTTTTGGCTCACTGACGGCGAATCAGGCGTTTCCGGCTAACTTCATCCGCGCTGCCTGTGTGAAGTCGAGCATGCGCTTGAGCGGCCGAATCGCTTGCGGAATCAGCGCTGGATCGACAAAGATCTCATTCGCCCCCTCCTTCAAGCTCTTCAGCAGGCGCTCAAGGGTGTTCATCGCCATCCACGGGCAATGTGCGCAACTACGGCATGCCGCGCCGTTACCAGCCGTTGGCGCTTCGATGAAGACCTTGTCCGGGCACAGCTGCTGCATCTTGTAGAAGATGCCGCGATCAGTGGCGACGATGAAGGTCTTGTTCGGCAGGCTCTGCGCTGCCGCAATCAACTGACTGGTGGAGCCGACGGCATCCGCCAACTCGATCACCGACGTCGGCGACTCCGGGTGCACCAGAATCGCTGCGTCCGGGTACAGCGCCTTCATGTCTTCGAGCTGCTTGGACTTGAACTCTTCGTGAACGATGCAGGCACCGTCCCACAGCAGCATGTCCGCACCGGTCTGGCGCTGGATGTAGGTGCCCAGGTGTTTGTCCGGGCCCCAGATGATGGTTTCGCCGTTATCCATCAGGCTTTCGACGATCTCCAGCGCGCAGCTTGAAGTCACCACCCAATCTGCCCGGGCTTTGACCGCCGCCGACGTGTTGGCATACACCACCACGGTACGCTCCGGGTGCTGATCGCAGAACGCCGAGAACTCGTCCACCGGGCAACCCAGATCCAGCGAGCAAGTCGCTTCCAGGGTTGGCATCAGGATGCGTTTTTCAGGGTTGAGGATTTTGGCAGTCTCGCCCATGAACTTCACACCGGCGACCACCACGGTCTTGGCCGGGTGAGCGCTACCGAAGCGGGCCATCTCCAGCGAGTCGGAGACACAACCGCCGGTTTCTTCGGCCAGGGCCTGAATAACCGGATCGCAATAGAAGTGAGCAACCAGCACCGCATCCTTAGCCTTGAGCTCGGCAGCGATGGCGGCACGGTAATAGGCCTCCTCCTCGGCAGTCAGCGGCTTGGGCTGCTTGGCGTCGAGGTGGGCTTGAACCAGAAGGCGTTCGGAAATCTGCGTCATGTTCGCAAGACCTGCAGGCGCTTTCGCGCGAAAGTCGAGTATACACCCGGCTCCGGACCTTTCAGGGTACCGCCGGGAGAGTGAGTATCATCAGGCACGGACAACATTGAAGCTGTGCAAGGCTACAGAATATCCCGTGGATGCAAAAGATGATTCTGACCTGCGTCACGCGGTGCAGCCCCGCAATGGGCGAGCTCAAATCGCGGGCAAAAAAAAATCCGGAAATCCTCACTTGCGTGGGCCTTCCAGACTTTTAAAACTTCTACAAAAATGGTGGGTCGTGTGGGATTCGAACCTACGACCAATTGGTTAAAAGCCAACTGCTCTACCAACTGAGCTAACGACCCGCTGTGTGGTGGCGCGTATAATACTGATTTTTAAGGACTATTCAACACCTAATTTGAAATAAATCAAAAATAAGGTGTTGGGTCGCTGATTCCGGCTGCCGCAAAGCCTTCTGCGCGCAGGCGGCAGCTGTCGCATTTGCCGCATGCGCGGCCATTATCGTCAGCCTGATAGCAGGAAACAGTCAGCCCGTAATCAACACCCAGTTTCACGCCTGCCTGGACGATCTGCGCCTTGCTCAGGTTCTGCAGTGGCGCCTGAATACGGAAGCCCTGCCCTTCTACGCCGGCCTTGGTCGCCAGATTGGCCATGCGCTCGAAGGACTCGATAAATTCGGGACGGCAGTCTGGGTATCCGGAGTAATCCACGGCGTTCACACCAATAAAGATGTCACGCGCGCCCAGCACTTCAGCCCAGCCCAGAGCCAGCGACAGGAACACCGTGTTGCGCGCCGGCACGTAAGTTACCGGAATACCTTCACCCGGCACTTCCGGCACGTCGATGCTGCTGTCGGTCAGTGCCGAACCGCCAATACCGTTCAAGTTCAGACCGATCACTTTGTGTTCGATAACACCCAAGTCTCGGGCGACACGTTTGGCGGCGTGCAGTTCGGCATGAGACCGCTGACCATAATCAAAGCTCATGGTGTAGCAGCTATAGCCTTCAGCACGGGCCATAGCCACAACGGTCGCGGAGTCGAGGCCGCCGGACAGCAGGATGACTGCACGTTTTTCGACAGTGTTCAGTTGTTCAGTCATTTCAGCGCCCCGGCTCGTCATTCCAAAGATATTTATGCAACTGTAATTGCAGACGCACTGGCAGGTTGTCCGCCACCACCCAGTCAGCCAGGTCCCGAGCGTTCAGGTCATGGTGACTGGGCGAAAACAGGACTTCGCCGGCACGTTGATCCAGACCGTACTGAATCAGCTTGGACACGGCCCAGTCGTAGTCTTCCCGCGAGCAGATGACAAACTTCACCTGATCGTTGCGCGTAAGCAGTTCGATGTTCTCGTAGCGGTTGCGGTGGACTTCTTTCGAGCCCGGGGTTTTCAGGTCGACGACGCGACTGACCCGTGGATCGACCGCCGAGATATCCAAGGCACCGCTGGTTTCCAGCGAGACCTCGTAACCGGCGTCACACAACTGCTTGAGCAATGGGATGGCGTTGGGTTGTGCCAGCGGCTCGCCGCCGGTGACACAGACGTAACGCGGACGAAAACCGGCCACTTGCTCCAGGATGTCGTCGAGCGTGCGAAGGGTGCCGCCAGTGAATGCATAAGCGCTGTCGCAGTATTGGCAACGCAATGGGCAACCGGTCAGACGCACAAAAACAGTGGGCAGCCCGGCAGTCCGCGTTTCACCCTGCAACGAGTAGAAAACTTCGGTGATTCTCAATGTGTCTTGCATAGTCGCCACGGGCATAACAGCTAAACAGGCTGTCCGCCTCCGTCAGGCACTTCAAGGAACCCCGCCACCGCGCAGATCCCAAAAAGCGTGTTTCATAAAAAGGGCGTGAATTCTAACGAAAAAACCCGCGACAAGCGCGGGTTTCTTCAAAGCGGGTCAAGCTGCCCTTACATTTTTTGCAGATCACGCTGAGCCAGCTGAGCAGCGGAGGTGCCCGGATATTGGGACACTACCTGTTGCAGAATGCCTTTGACCTTGTCGGGATGACCAAGGCGGCGCTCTACATCAGCCAGCTTGTACAGCGAATCAGGCACTTTTGGATGCTTGGGGTACAGCTGTGAAACCTTGGCAAAAGCCTGACCTGCACCTTGCAGATCGCCTTTGGCCAGGTTCACTTCGCCCAACCAGTACTGGGCATTACCCGCGTACTGACTGTTAGGGTACTTGCGCAGGAATGCGGCAAACGCCTGGCTGGCCTTGTCGAAATCCTTGGCTTTGATCAGGTCGAAGGCTGCATCGTAATACAGTTTTTCCTTCGCCGGATCAGCCGGCTCGCTACCCGCGGCAGGTGCTTGAGCGGCTGCCGCTCCTGCGGCTGCGCCCGCTGCTGCACCGGGGGCATTCAAACTGCCACCGGCGGTAGAATTATCAGGAGTCGCGGCTGGTGCAACGCCGGTTCCTATGCGCCGATCAAGATCCTGATATCGCTCCAGGTTCTCTTGCTTCATGCGCGCTACATCATTTTGCAGAACTTCGATGATGCCTTGTTGGCGCGAGATCTGCTCCTGCATCGATTGCAGTTGGTTGAACAGCTCGCCCTGTGCCGAGACAGGGGCCGAAACCCCTCCCCCGGCATAGGCGCCGTTCGTACCGTAACCCGCAGGCGGATTACTAGTCCCGCTATTGTTATAGCCGGAGTCGTTATCGACCACAGGAACCGCAGCCCACACCGCAAGCGGTGCGAGGCTGAGAGCCAAAACAGTTACAGCACGACGGCACGTTCGCATGACGAATTACTTACGCAGTTCGACGCGACGGTTTTGAGCCCAGGACTGCTCGTCGTTGCCGGTAGCAACTGGACGCTCTTCGCCGTAGGAAACCAGTTCCAGCTGAGCTGGGGAAACACCTTGCAGTACCAGGTAACGCTGAACGGCTTTCGCACGACGCTCGCCCAGTGCCATGTTGTACTCACGAGTACCACGTTCGTCGGTGTTGCCTTCCAGAACAACGCGAGCGCCGTTTGCTTTCAGGTCTTTGGCGTGAACGTCCAGAGCGCGCATGGCTTCTGGTTTCAGGTCCGAGCTGTCGTATTCGAAGTAGAAAGTGGTGATTGCGCGCAGAGCAGCTTCTTCGCTCAGGGAGCCGTCAACTGCACCAGTGTTTGCGCCGTAACCAGCGTTTGGATCTACAGCGCCTTCACCGGCATTGTCGCCGCCTTTGGACGAGCAACCTACAGCTACAGCCATGGCCAGAGCCAGCGCAGCAAATTTACCAAACTTCAGCATTTCCATCGTGAAACTCCTAATGAACCCCAGTGTGTTAAGTACAACGTGTAGCGCCGCGTCAGTTCAGGTAAGGGGACCAGGAAGGTTCTCTGACTTCGCCTTGTGCGGTAGGAAGCGGGAGCCTTACGCGTCCATTAATGGACACGAGCATCAAGACTCCCCGGCCCTGCTGGCGGGTGGCGTAGATTACCATGGTGCCGTTGGGCGCAACAGTAGGCGACTCGTCCAGAGTGCTATCAGTGAGGATTTTTACGCTTCCGCGCTGCAAATCCTGGGCCGCCACCTTGAAATTAGTGAAACCTTCCTGACGATGGATCATCACCAGGGTCTTTTCATCAGCCGAAAGTTTAGGGTTGGCGTTGTAGTTACCGATAAAGGTCACACGTTCCGCACCGCCACCGCCTGCGCTGGTTTTGTAGATCTGCGGCTTGCCGCCACGGTCCGAGGTGAAGTAGATGGTCGAACCATCTTTACCCCAGAACGGTTCGGTATTGATGCCAGGACCGTTAGTGACACGCGTGATCTGACGCGAACCCAGGTTCATCACGTAGATGTCCGGGTTGCCATCTTTCGACAGTACGAATGCCAGACGATTGCCATCAGGCGACCATGCTGGCGCGCCATTCAGGCCTTCGAAGTTGGTGATCTGCTCACGGCGACCGGTGTCGATGTTCTGCATGAAGATACGCGGACGCTTCTGCTCGAACGACACATAAGCGATGCGCTTGCCATCCGGTGCGAAACGCGGCGACAGGATCGGCTCGCGCGATTGCAGCAGAGTCACAGCACGGGCACCGTCATAGTCCGAACGTTGCAGCGTGTAGCGAGTGTTCTTCTCAGAGAAACGCTCGGCCGTCACGTACAGCAGACGAGTCGAGAACGCACCTTTGATACCGGTAAGTTTTTCGAACGACTGGTCCGCGATGTAGTGCGACATGTCGCGCAGTTGATCGACGCTACCCGACACGCTGCCGGTCAGCACTTGCTGCTCGGTGGCGACGTTGAACAGTGCGTATTGGACCTGCAGGCGACCGCCCGCAGGAGCAATGCTGCCGACCATGACGTACTGGGCGCCCAGCGCCTTGAAGTCACGGAAGATGATTTCGCTGGCCTGGCTTGGCTGGCTGATCATGTTCTGTTTAGGAATCGGCGAGTAGTAACCCGAGTTGCGCAGGTCGTTACCGATGATTTCGGCCATGTCGTCCGGCAGCACGCTGCCGCCCTGGTTGCCAAACGGAACGACTGCGATCGGGGTGGCCTGGGAGCTACCACTGCTGACCAGGATATTTTTTTCATCTGCGGTGGCCAGTCCTGCAAAGCAGAACATGACTACAAGCAGTCCTCGAAGAAGGTTTCTCACAAGGCTAGATCCTCAGGTGTGAATGTCATCTTGAATGAACGATAGGGTGCGAAATCAGCTGACTTCAGACCCTGCATTTCGGTCAATCGACCAATATTTTTTACCGCCGCTACCGCTGAACTGTCGAACGGTACATCACCGCTGGATTTGGCAACCGATACGCCGGAGATTGTTCCGTCAGGCAGCATGTTGATTTGCAGGATCACTTTCATGCCCTTGCGGGCCGACGGTGGCTGCGCCCAACCTTCAGAAGCGCGCGAGCGAATCAGATCGTCGAAGTTACCCGCGACTTCATCACCCTGTTCATCCGCCAAGGCCTGCTGACGCTGCGGCGTGTCGGAAAGCAGATCTGCCAGGGCCTGAGCCTTTTTCTCATCGACGGATTTACGTGCCGCTTCCTGCGATTTTTTCTTCGCAGCATCGGCAGCAGCTTTCTTCTTCGCGTCTTCGGCGACTTTCTTCTTCGCGTCTTCAGCTTCAGATTTCTTCTTGGCGTCTTCCGCGGCTTTCTTCTTCGCGTCTTCGACGATCTTTTTCTTCGCTTCTTCAGCGGCCGCTTTCTTGGCCTCTTCTTCAGCTGCTTTCTTGGCTTCTTCTTCAGACTTCTTCTTGGCTATATCAGCCAATTGTTTCTCTTCGACCTTTTTGGCTTCGGCGGTCTTCTTCGCTTCATCGGCTTTCTTGGCTTCATCAGCCTTTTTTGCCTCTTCCGCTTTCTTCGTCTCGTCGGCCTTCTTGGATTCCTCGGCTTTTTGAGCCGCATCTTCCTTCTTTTGTTCCGCGGCTTTGATCGCTTCCTGCTCGATCTTCTTCTGTTCCATCTGTTCGACTTCGGTCTGGCGCGCGGCGGATTTCTTCGCCTCACCCGCAATCTTCTGATTGGTCTGGGTGGTCGCCTGACTTTTCGATTTCAGTTGGTACAGGGTCGCCTGGACAATCGGCTTGGCCGGCGGCAGTTCCGGTGTGAAGGCGAAACTGACGAACAGCATGCCAAAAACCAGCACGTGCAAGACAAGCGCCCAGACACTAGGCCAGAAGTAGCTTTCCGAGGCGGACGGCTCTCGCATTTGCTGCATCAGGGTGCCTCGGTAATCAAGCCAACATTACCGACCCCGGCTTTCTGCAACCCGCCCATGGCGCCCATGACGGAACCGTAATCGACGGTCTTGTCGCCGCGGATGAACACCTGAGTCCGCTTGCCACCTTCAGTGCCGGCGCGAATGATTTTGGTCACCGCGTCAGTCATCTGCGGCAAGGTCATGGCCTTGTCCTGTTGCTTTTCAGTGTCGACTTCGCTGCCAAGGTTCCAGTAGTAGGTCTTGTCAGCCTTGATCGAAATGGTCAGGACCTGGGTGTTGTTGTCCTGCGGCAAGGCTTCGCTGGAAACCTTGGGCAGATCAACTTTCACGCCCTGATTGAGCATCGGAGCGGTCACCATGAAGATGACCAGCAGTACCAGCATCACGTCGATGTAAGGCACCACGTTCATCTCGGCAACCGGCTTGCGCTTTTTGCGAGCTCGAGCGATTAAAGCCATTGGAAATTACCTGCTTATTCTTCGCTGGTGTGCACTTTACGGTGCAGGATCGCCTGGAATTCGTCGGCGAAGGTGTAGTAACGGCTCAGCAGGGTTTCGCTGCGAGCAGCAAAACGGTTGTAAGCGATAACGGCCGGGATGGCGGCGAACAGACCGATCGCGGTTGCAATCAGTGCCTCGGCGATACCTGGAGCCACAGTGGCCAGGGTCGCTTGCTGCGCAGTTGCCAGACCACGGAAGGAGTTCATGATCCCCCAGACGGTACCGAACAGACCAATGTACGGGCTGACGGAACCTACGGTCGCGAGGAACGGCAGGCTCTGCTCGAGCTTTTCTTCTTCGCGGGAAATGGCGACGCGCATGGCACGGGCCACGCCTTCCATGACCGCTTCCGGGTCAACACCTGGCTGCTGGCGCAGACGGGAGAATTCCTTGAAACCTGCACGGAAGATCTGCTCTACGCCCGAATCCGGATCAGGATTACTGCCGGCCTGGCGGTAGAGTTTGGACAGGTCGATACCCGACCAGAAGCGCTCTTCAAAGCTCTCCAGGGCACGTCGACCGGCGCGCAGCAGATTGCTGCGCTGAAAGATCATGATCCATGAGGTCACCGATGCGGCTACCAGGATCAGCATTACCAGTTGCACCACGATACTGGCATTGCTGACCAGGCTCCACATGGAGGAATGGTCGACGACGTTAGCTTCCACGCTTTATCTCCTGCTTTGAGTGTGTACCCGCGCCGCTCACGTCGGCAAAGGCCGCACGTAGAGCTTCGGGAATGGCCCGGGGTTTCAAACTGTTAGTGCGCACACAGGCCACCAAAAACTGCCCTTCGCAGAGCAGCGCATTATCCGTGGCTCGCCTGACCTGCTGTTTGAAGCGCAGGCTGACACGGTTCAATTCGATTACTTCAGCGCTTACCAGCAGCTCGTCATCCAGTCGCGCCGGCGCGTGGTAACGCGCTTCGCTGGAATGCACGACGAACAACAGGTCCTCACCTGCAAGCTGGGATTGGGCAAAGCCCAGCTCCCGGAGCCGCTCGGTTCGAGCCCGTTCCATAAACTTGAGGTAATTAACGTAATACACGATGCCGCCCGCATCGGTGTCCTCGTAATAAACGCGACAACGAAGTGCGAAAGGCTCAAGCCCGTTTTGCGCGCGCATACTCTAGTGCTTACTCCTCAGGTTGCCAATCCGGCCAGGCAACTGTTTTTCATTGATTCACGGCTTTCTGGCGAAAATACGGTCCTAGGACCGCACAAACCCCGAATAAATCAGCGCGCAAAGGTTATTAATCGTCCACGGCATCGAGGAACTCGTCTACCACTGGCATCTCGCCCAATCGTGACGGGATGTTTAAACCGAAGTGCAGATACGCATGCCGAGTCACCACTCGCCCCCGCGGCGTACGCATGATGTAGCCCTGCTGGATCAGGTACGGCTCCAGCACGTCTTCAATAGTGTGGCGCTCTTCACTGATGGCTGCAGCGAGGCTATCGACCCCGACCGGCCCACCGTCGAACTTCTCGATCATGGTCAACAACAGACGTCGATCCTGGTGATCGAAACCACGCTCGTCGACATCCAGCAGGTTCAAGGCCAGGTCGGCGACTGGTTTGGTGATGTGGCCCTTGGCGCGAACTTCGGCGAAATCCCGAACCCGGCGCAGCAAGCGGTTGGCGATCCGTGGCGTACCACGGGCACGGCGAGCGATTTCGAAGGCGCCTTCCGGGTCCAGGGGCAAGCCGAGGATATTCGCCGAACGACTGACAATCGTTGCCAGATCCGCGATGTTGTAGAACTCCAGGCGCTGGACGATGCCGAAACGGTCGCGCAGCGGATTCGTCAGCATGCCGGCACGGGTCGTCGCACCGACCAGAGTGAACGGTGGCAGATCAAGCTTGATCGAGCGCGCGGCCGGCCCTTCGCCGATCATGATGTCGAGCTGGAAATCTTCCATGGCCGGGTACAGCACTTCTTCGACAATCGGCGACAGCCGATGGATTTCGTCGATGAACAGCACGTCGTGTGGCTCAAGATTGGTCAGCAGCGCAGCCAGATCACCCGGGCGTTCAAGCACGGGGCCCGAGGTGCTCTTGATCGACACACCCATTTCCTGGGCGATGATGTTGGCCAAGGTAGTTTTACCCAGACCCGGCGGGCCGAAAATCAGCGTGTGGTCCAGGGATTCATTGCGCCCGCGGGCAGCCTGGATGAACAATTCCATTTGCTCGCGAACGGTCGGCTGGCCGATGTATTCCGCCAGGCTGACGGGACGAATCGCCCGGTCCTGGACTTCCTCGCGGTCACGAGGGCCAGGCGTAGCGGTAATCAGACGATCAGCTTCAATCACTTAGATCATTCCCTTCAGGGCACGACGAATCATGTCTTCACTGCTCAAACCTTTCTCCTTGATCGAGGAAATCGCCTTGCTGGCTTCCTGCGGCTTGTAGCCCAGGGAAATCAGCGCGCTAACCGCGTCATTTTCGGCGGTAGCGACCGGAGCCGCATCTGGCCCACCCGGCTGGTTTGGCACCAGGGTGAACATCGCCGGTACAGTCTCCCACGCCTTGAAGCGATCCTTGAGTTCCACCAGCAAACGCTCGGCAGTCTTCTTGCCCACGCCCGGCACCTTGGTCAACGCCGAGGTGTCCTGGGACTGCACGCAGCGGACCAGCTCATCGACTTCCAGGCTCGACATCAGAGCCAGGGCCAATTTCGGACCTACACCATTGAGACGGATCAACTCGCGAAAAAAGTCTCGCTCGCGCTTGCCGAAGAAGCCGTAGAGTAACTGCGCGTCTTCGCGTACGACCAAATGGGTGTGCAAGGTCAGCGGCTCACCGACCAACGGCAAGCGATAAAGCGTGGTCATGGGCACTTCCAGCTCATACCCCAGACCGTTTACATCCAGAATCAGGTGCGGCGGCTGTTTCTCAGCCAGTGTGCCGCGCAAGCGTCCAATCACGTTTCAGATCCTTGAGCGTTGGCCAGCTCAGCAGCTGGCGACTGACAGAGCAAGGGTTTTGCGCCGACGACACAGGCGCAAAACCCTCGCTCCATAAAAAATGATTGCTGATGCTATCAGAGACGCAGGCGTCCGCCACGACTGCGTGCCGTGCCCAGGCCATGGGGCAACAGGCTGGAACGGGTGTGAGCATGGCAAATGGCGATGGCCAAGGCGTCCGAGGCATCGATTTGCGGTTTGCTGGTCAGTTTCAGCATCTGCATGACCATCATTTGCACCTGCTCTTTATTCGCCGCGCCGGTCCCGGTCACCGCCTGCTTGACCTGGGTCGCGGTGTATTCAGCGATTTCCAGGCTTTCTTCCGCCCCGGCAACGATGGCTGCGCCGCGGGCCTGGCCAAGTTTCAGCGCAGAATCGGCGTTGCGCGCCATGAAGACCTTTTCGATGCCCATGGTCACCGGGCCGTAGGTCTGAATGACTTCGCGCACGCCGCGATAGACGATTTGCAGGCGTTCATGCAGCTCGCCGGAACCTGTGCGAATGCAGCCCGACGCCACGTACACGCAACCACGCCCGGTATCGCGCACTACGCCATAACCGGTAATGCGCGAACCGGGGTCGATACCAAGAATTAAAGTCATAACGCCTGCGGGTTAAGTAAAAGCACGATATTCATTACAGCGAAACAACTGTGGGAGCGAGCCTGCTCGCGAAAGCGGTTTCATATTCAGCAACAATGTTGCCTGAAAATCCGCATTCGCGAGCAGGCTCGCTCCCACATTGAATCTTAGTCGCCCTTAACCGAGCTGTGCGGCGACTGCCTCTGGAATGTCCGCGTTGGAGTAAACGTTCTGCACGTCATCCAGGTCTTCAAGCATGTCGATCAGCTTGAGAACCTTCTCGGCGCCTTCCAGGTCCAGTTCGGCACTGGTGGTCGGCAACATCACGATTTCCGCGTCATCGCCTTTGAAACCGGCCGCTTCCAGCGCGTTACGCACGGAATAGAAACCGGCGAACGAGGTGAATACGTCGATGGAGCCGTCTTCGTGGGTCACCACGTCATCGGCATCGGCCTCCATCGCCGCTTCCATCAGCGCATCTTCATCGACGCCCGGCGCGAAGGAAATCTGCCCCTTGCGCTCGAACAGATAGGCCACCGAACCGTCCGTACCGAGGTTGCCGCCGCACTTGCTGAACGCGTGGCGAACAGCGGCGGCGGTGCGGTTGCGGTTGTCGGTCATGCACTCGACCATCACCGCCACGCCCCCCGGGCCATAGCCTTCGTAGGTCAGCTCGACCATGTCGTCGGTGTCGGCAGCACCGGCGCCGCGGGCAACCGCACGGTCGATAATGTCCCGGCTCATGTTCGCACCGAGGGCCTTGTCCAGCGCCAGACGCAAACGCGGGTTGGAACCCGGATCACTACCGCCCTGACGGGCAGCAACGGTCAGTTCACGAATCCACTTGGTGAAAATCTTGCCCTTCTTGGCATCCTGACGTTCTTTGCGGTGCTTGATGTTCGCCCACTTGGAATGACCCGCCATATCTCGCTCCGAATTCTCTTTGAAACATTGCCCGCTACGCCATGACGCGCCAGCCAGCAAATAAAAATCTCGATCAATCTATAAAGAAAGGGCGCATCCGAAGATGCGCCCTTCTGGTCAGCCTTACTCAGCTTTCGGCGTTTCGCGCAGACGAATGTGCAGTTCGCGCAATGCCTTGGCATCTACCACACCCGGGGCCTGAGTCATGACGCAAGCAGCACTCTGGGTTTTCGGGAAGGCGATCACTTCACGGATCGACTGGGCGCCGGTCATCAGCATCACCAGACGGTCCAGACCGAAGGCCAGACCACCGTGCGGCGGCGCGCCGTATTTCAGGGCGTCGAGCAGGAAGCCGAATTTCTCTTCCTGTTCCGCTTCACTGATACCCAGCAGACGGAACACCGACTGCTGCATTTCCTTGCGGTGGATACGGATCGAACCGCCACCCAGCTCGGTGCCGTTCAGTACCATGTCGTAGGCACGGGACAGAGCGGTCGCCGGGTTGGCTTCCAGTTCTTCCGGGGTGCACTTCGGCGCGGTGAACGGGTGGTGCAAGGCAGTGAAGCTACCGTCGTCGTTCTCTTCGAACATCGGGAAGTCGACAACCCACATCGGTGCCCACTCGCACGTCAGCAGGTTCAGATCGTTACCGACCTTGATTCGCAGCGCGCCCAGGGCTTCGCTGACGATCTTGGCTTTGTCGGCACCGAAGAACACGATGTCGCCGTCAACCGCGCCAACGCGATCAAGGATCACATTGAGGTTGGCTTCAGGGATGTTCTTGACGATCGGCGATTGCAGGCCTTCGACGCCTTTGGCGCGCTCGTTGACCTTGATGTACGCCAGGCCCTTGGCACCGTAGATGCCGACGAACTTGGTGTAGTCGTCGATCTGCTTGCGCGGCATGCTCGCCGCGCCTGGAACGCGCAAGGCGGCAACGCGGCATTTCGGGTCGTTGGCAGGGCCGCTGAACACCTTGAAGTCGACTTCTTTCAGTTGATCGGCAACGTCAACCAGTTCCAGCGGGTTACGCAGGTCCGGCTTGTCGGAGCCGTAACGACGCATGGCCTCTTCGAAGGTCATGTGCGGGAAGTCGCCGAACTCCAGGTCCAGCACTTCCTTGAACAGGTTGCGGATCATTTGTTCGGTGATGCCCATGATCTCTTTTTCATCGAGGAAGCTGGTCTCGATGTCGATCTGGGTGAATTCCGGTTGACGGTCGGCGCGCAGGTCTTCGTCGCGGAAGCACTTGGCGATCTGGTAGTAACGGTCGAAGCCGGCGACCATCAGCAGCTGCTTGAACAGCTGTGGCGATTGCGGCAAGGCGAAGAAGCTACCTGCGTGAGTACGGCTCGGCACCAGGTAGTCGCGAGCGCCTTCTGGCGTGGCGCGGGTCAGAATCGGCGTTTCGACATCGAGGAAGCCGTTCTCGTCGAGGAAGCGACGGATGCTGGTGGTCATGCGCGAACGCAGACGCAGCTTCTCGAGCATTTCCGGGCGACGCAGGTCGAGGAAGCGATAACGCAGGCGGGTTTCTTCGCCGACGTCGGAGAACTCGTTGAGCGGGAACGGCGGGGTTTCCGATTCGTTCAGCACTTCAAGCTCGTAGCCCAGCACTTCGATCATGCCCGACGCCATGTTGGTGTTGGTGGCACCGGCCGGACGCAGGCGAACCTTGCCGGTGATCTTGACCACGTATTCGCTGCGCACGCGATCGGCGGCGGCGAAGGATTCAGCGCGGTCCGGGTCGAACACCACCTGGGCCAGACCGTCACGATCACGGATATCGAGGAAAATCACCCCACCGTGGTCACGGCGACGGTGAACCCATCCGCAAAGGGTAATTTCCTGGCCTTCCAGGCTTTCGTTCAGTTGGCCGCAATAATGGCTGCGCATCATGGTAGTGGTTTCGCTTCTCGTAATTCGAAATTCGGTTGGAGACCTTGCTCATATCCCGCCCTTGTGAAAGGTGCCAGATGATGCAAGAGCTCGCACGTGTCGTTCAACTCAGGCTCAAGACCCTAGTCAGCTTTGTCGCCGCCGGCCAGATTCTTCTTGGAACCGGTCTTGAAATCGGTTTCGTACCAGCCGGTGCCGCTAAGGCGGAAGCCCGGCATGGACAGCATCTTCTTAAGCTCTGGCGCCTGGCAGGCAGGGCAGTCGACCAGCGGTGCTGCGCTGATCTTTTGAATGGCTTCCAACTGATGACCACAGGAAGCACATTGATAGTCGTACATCGGCATGGGGGTTATCTCGGCGATCAGATTGCTACCGCACACGCTGGGTTTTGCGGCAAAGAGCGGGATTATATCCATTAAATGCAGCCTGTGCAGCCGTAAGACTGCACAGACCGACACTCTACCCATTCCACCCCTGTGGCTAAGGCATGGCGACGCAGCCGCCTTCCTTCAGGCTGTGCACGACGCACACAACCCGCACCAGCCCGGTGAAGTTCTTGACCCCGCCGTGACGTAAATGCACCTCGCGGTCCACATGCGACAACAGCGCACTGACCGTACAGCAGTTGACCTTGGCCATGTCGCCCAAAATATCCCAATAGACCTGTTCAAGCCGCAAACAGGTTGCAAAGCCATTCAACCGCACTGACCGGGATAAAGGCTGGGCCAGGCCCATATCAAATTCGCTGACAAATGGGTCGATCCTTACATCCTTAAGTGGACCGCCCCTCCACTCGCTTCGCCTGTCTTCGTAAACCATATCGTTGACACTCCTTTGTCATCCTTGCTTTTTTATTAGAGCAACAAGCTGTTTCTCTATAAAAGCGCAGGCGCAAAGTTATATCCAGATGACTTTATGACCATCAACGTAGGATAAGCCAACAACTGAAGGGCGATCATGGAGACCGTCCTACCCCAGATAATTTCCTACACGACTGGGCGCAATATCACTCAACAGGAAGGCACTTAAAGTTACGAGAAGACAGGGAGCGTAGCATCCGAGCGGTTTTCTCGTGGGCTTGCATATGCGGGGTCAGGCAGCCCGGGATTCTCCGGCCACCTGCGACAAATCGACCCTAAGAGCACCGCTGGACTGCCTGATTTGAGTAGCTGCAGGCTTTGCTGTTAAATAGACAGTGTGTCGCTACCGCCTATTTTCCGGGGGCCGCGCATAGGCTGGTACCGGGTACGTGTCCACCGCCTCTTATTGTTCTGAAGCGAACCGCACTCAATCAGCTCTTCCTTGTGATCCGTCTTAACGTGAGTTACTCAAAATGTTGAAAATTGTCCACCTGCTAATGGGCGCAGCAGCCTTGCTGTTGTCCTTCATCCCTAGCCTGCGATCCGAAGCCGTACCTTACCTGCAACAACCCGATGCTCTGTACCTGGCCTTTTTCGGCCTGCTCAACCTCACCCTCGCTCCTGTTATCCCCTACTGGAACAAAGGCCCGCGTCATCAACTGCAAAACCTGGTCAGCGCCCTGCTGGTTCTGGCCGTCGTCCTGCAAACCCTGACGCTGATCGCGCCGATGCCTGTCATTGCCGGTCAACCTGCTGTTCTGTTCAGCCTGGTCGCTGCCCTGATTGCCGTTCTTCTGCACCTGGCCATCAGCTTCTACAAATCTTCACCGGCCGCCGCCTCGCCAAGCTATGACATGAGCAACCGCGATACCGGTACCGTAAAGTGGTTCAACACCTCTAAAGGCTTCGGCTTTATTTCCCGTGATTCCGGCGATGATATTTTCGTGCATTTCCGGGCCATTCGTGGCGAAGGTCATCGTGTTCTGGTCGAAGGCCAGCGCGTGGAGTTCTCCGTCATGAATCGTGACAAGGGCCTGCAAGCCGAAGATGTGATCGCCGCACTGCCGCGTCGCTGATTCAAGGCTAAAAAAAACCGCGAACAGCCTGGCTGTTCGCGGTTTTTTAATACATGCAACTTAGTAATGCGGCGGTGGCGCCTCTTCTTCAAACGTCTCGAACTGGCCAGCCATTTCTTCTTGCCGCTTGAGCAATGCCGCCATTTGCAATTGCAGACGCTCAACTGCACGCTGCTGCGTCGCCAGCACATCACTCAATGCCTGGATGGTGTCATCCTGAAACGCCAGTTGACTCTCCAGATCGGTAACACGATCTTCCAGGCTCATGATTCAACCCTCCAGAAACGTAAAACCATCGGTCAATACCAAGCGCAACCGTTCGCGAATCGCCGCGATCTGCTCTGAGCCATAAGGTTTGGCTGGGTGTTGACCCCAGACCGGAGCCGGCCAGGCGGCGTCATCACGTTTGCGCACAATCACATGCATGTGCAACTGACTGACGACGTTACCCAGGGCCGCGACATTCAATTTGTCCGCGTCGAACGAGTCCTTGAGCATTTCCGCCAGTGCGGTTGTTTCCTGCCACAGCTGCTGTTGATCTGCGACACCCAACTGAAATATCTCACTGATATCTTCGCGACGTGGCACCAGAATGAACCAGGGGTAGTTCGAATCGTTGGACAGCAGCAACCGGCAGAGCGGGAAATCCCCGATCGGTAACGTGTCTTGTTGAAGTCGTGGATCTAAAGCGAACACTGCGCGCACTCCCGCCGGGTCATCATTTTTCAGCTTAGCGTCCATCCCGAGAGACGGCGCACCAAGCGACAGGACGGCAGCATACCTGCGAACGCGGCTGGCTTCACGACGAACCATTGTCAAAGCCGCCCCGAGAAACTACAAACGACTGGTCGCGCGCCCCGACATGAGTCATTTTCGATCAGGGCGCACCATTACAGAACCAATAACCACGCAAAAAACGCCGAAGTGACTGAAAAACAACGACGCGTTCGCATTTGGCAAACGGCCGCGCTGTATGAATTCAGTACAGCGATTAAAATTTTTTGCACCAAAACCGCACAGTGCGTCTACGCTGAGTCGGTCAGGCATCCGCCATCTACTCACTGGTGGGGTGAACCGGTAACGTTTTTGGTTGTCATGCAGTCGGCCATAAGGGTGCAACACGATGCAAACCATGGCGTCAAGCCCAAACAAAACGTGCTTGAACACCCCGGTTTTATGAGGTTTTTACAGCGACAGGCAGGCTTTCAGAAAAAAAACCAGCAGGATTCTGATTTGTGCACGCTTGTTGCATTCACACCCACATCGCCTCTAAAGCGTCCGCTGGAAGTGGAAGCCTTAAGGCAAATAAAAACAGTGGCAGGGTTGCCCAATGGAGATTCAAGCGTTTCACCAGGGACTCTTTTTACCGATGCTCAGGCCCTGGAAAACAACGTTAAAAGTTGTCAGTCCGCTTGCGTCGAGGCTGTAAATTTGCGACATCTACCAAGCCGTTTGCGACAGGGTCGTAAAGAAGCTGAAAGGTTAGATGCGCAAGTATCGCCAACATGGTCGGCGTGATATAAGTTTGCGCCGACACAAAAAGAAAGAGCCGCCCAGATAATAAATCAGGTGGGACGGCAGTACTCTTCTAAAAACCAAAGGAGCAAATCACGATGCGCGTGATGAAGTGGAGCATGATCGCACTGGCAGTTGCAGCAGCAGCCAGTACTCAGTTGGCTACGGCCGCACCTTTTGTAAGTGACCAGGCTGAAGCCAAGGGTTTTGTTGAAGACTCCAAGTTGAACTTGAATCTTCGCAACTACTACTTCAACCGTGACCGCAAAAATGGCTCAAACGATCAGAAAGACTGGACCCAGGGTTTCTGGGCTAACTACAACTCCGGTTACACCCAAGGTCTCGTAGGCGTCGGCGTTGATGCGTTCGGTTACCTGGCGATCAAACTGGACGGTGGCGACGGTACTGGCGGCACGGGCAACATGAGCCGCGACTCCGATGGCCATGTCAACGACAGCCAAGGCAAATCCGGTGCGGCCGCTAAATTCCGCATCTCCAAAACCGAGCTGAAAGTCGGCGACATGCAGCCAAGCACTGCTCCAGTGTTCGCTGTTGGTGGCTCCCGCGTCCTTCCGCAAACTGCCAGCGGTTTCCAACTGCAGAGCAGCGAAGTCAAAGACCTTGACCTCGAAGCCGGTCATTTCTACTCGTCGACCAGCCAGGACAAAAACGCTCGCGACGGCGGCCTGTGGGCAACCTACGCTGGCGTGGAAGCCAATTCCATCGACTATTTCGGTGGCAAGTACGGCATCACCGACAACCTGAGCGCATCGCTGTACGGCGCCAAGCTGGAAGACATCTGGAACCAGTACTACGCCAACCTGAACTACACCATCCCAATGGGTGGCGATCAGTCGGTTAACCTGGACGGTAACATCTACCGCACCACCGATACCGGTGACGCTAAAGTCGGCGACATCAGCAACACCGCCTACTCCCTGGCAGCTGCTTTCTCGTTCCTGAAAGCACACACCATTACATTGGCGTTCCAGAAAGTTAACGGCGACACGCCGTTCGACTACATCGGTGTAGGTGGTCACAAGGGCGCCACTAACCGCGGCGGCGACTCGATCTTCCTCGCCAACTCCATCCAGTACTCTGACTTCAACGCCCCGGGCGAGAAGTCTGCCCAGATCCGTTACGACCTGAAAATGGCTGAGTATGGCGTTCCAGGTCTGAGCTTCATGACCCGCTACGTGAAAGGTTGGAACATCGACGGCACTGGTCTTGCTGCCAACAGTCAGTACCGTGACAATGACGGTAACCCGCTATATGGTGCAGATGGCAAACACCACGAAACCAACCTTGAAGCCAAGTACGTCGTTCAGACTGGCCCGGCCAAAGATCTGTCTTTCCGTATCCGCCAGGCTTGGCACACTGCTAACGCCGACGAAGGCGAAGGCGACATCAAAGAGTTCCGTCTGATCGTCGACTACCCGATTTCGGTTCTGTAATTGCCGAAAGCTAGTTCGCGATAATAAAAAAAGGCCCATCTTCGGATGGGCCTTTTTTGTTGCTTTACTGCACCGCAGCTTCCTGAACCACACGAATAACCCGCTGTGGAAACGGAATATCGATACCAGCCGTTTTCAATCGATCACGGGACTGTTCGTTGAACATGAACATCACGTCCCAGTAATCCGCCGTCTTGACCCACACTCGCAGGGAAACAGTAATCGAACTGTCGCCCAGGGTAGAAATCACTGCCTGAGGTGCCGGCTCAGCCAAAACACGCTCATCTTTGGCCAGGTCCAGCAACACTTCCCGGGCCTTCTGCAAGTCCGCTTCATAATCCACACCCACATCAAACACAACCTTGCGCGTCGGTTGACGGTTAGTGTTGGTGATGATGCCGTTCGACAGATTACCGTTCGGCACGATGATGGTTTTGTTATCGCCAGTACGCAGCACGGTGTGGAAGATCTGAATGCTGTCGACCGTGCCGGCAACACCTTGGGCTTCGATCCAGTCACCAATGCGGAACGGGCGGAACAACAGAATCAGCACACCACCCGCGAAATTCGCCAGGCTGCCCTGCAAGGCCAGACCGATGGCCAGACCTGCCGCACCGATGGCCGCGACGAACGAAGTGGTTTCCACCCCGATCATCGATGCTACGCTGACGATCAACAGAACCTTGAGAATAATGTTCGCCAGGCTACTGATGAAGCCTTGCAGCGCGAGGTCGGCGTTACGCAGCGCCAGCAACCCGCCAAGCTTTTGCGCCACCTTGTTGATCAGCCACCAGCCGATGGCCAAGGTGATCACCGCCAGCAGCACGCGGCTGCCGTATTCCATGATCATCGGAATCCAGGCTTGAGACGCCTTGACCAGGTTGTCCACTTCAGTATTCAAATCCATCTACATTCTCCTGGGTTAAGCACAATCCGGGTGGGAGCGACGTTGCGACGATTCGACTTGCTCGCGAAATCGGTGTGTCATTCAACAGTGATGTCGACTGATACGCCCTCATCGCGAGCAAGCCCGCTCCCACAGGTCCCGCCTGAAAGGTCAGTCGCGGAAGTTGTTGAACTGCAGCGGCATATCGAAAGTCTTGGCGCGCAGGGCCGCGATGGCTTCCTGCAAGTCATCACGCTTCTTCCCAGTAATGCGCACCTGCTCACCCTGAATGGCAGCCTGAACCTTGAGCTTGGCGTCTTTGACATGAGCGACGATTTTCTTCGCCAGTTCTTTGTCGATGCCTTCCTTGAGGACCGCTTCCTGCTTCATCAGTTTGCCCGACGCATAGGCATCCTTGACTTCAAGGCACTGCACGTCGATTTTGCGCTTGACCAGGGCCAGCTTGAGGATCTCAATCATCGCTTCGAGCTGGAAATCGGCTTCAGCGGTCAGGTTGACGGTCAGGTCCTTTTCCTTGAACTCGAAGGTGCCTTTGCCTTTCAGGTCATAACGACGATCGAGTTCCTTGACGGCGTTCTCGACCGCGTTGGTGACTTCGTGTTTGTCCAGTTCGGATACCACGTCGAACGACGGCATGTAATCTCTCCAATAAAAGGGCATGCTCGATCACGATGGAGCATGCCTGGCTTGCGGTTAAAATCCGCGCTGATTATAACGGGTCTTTCCCATCATTCACTGCGAGCCTCCCATGCGCGCGACAAACAGAGCAAAAAGCTGATGTCCACCACCTGGCATGTTCTGGGCGCCGGCAGCCTTGGCACCTTATGGGCCACTCGACTGGCGCGGGCCAGCGTGCCGGTCAAGCTGATCGTGCGGGACGCTGCACGCTTGCAGGCGTATGAGGCGGCGGGTGGGTTGACGCTAGTCGAACACGGTGAAGCGAAGTGCTATCCGGTGCCCGCCGAAACACCCGACAACGATGAACCGATCAACCGCCTGCTGGTGGCCTGTAAAGCCTACGATGCCGAGAAAGCCGTGGCCCAACTGGCACCGCGCCTGGCCCTCGACGCTGAGCTGATCCTGTTGCAGAACGGTCTTGGCAGCCAAGACGCCGTCGCCAAGCAGGTGCCGCAGGCTCGCTGCATTTTCGCGTCAAGCACTGAAGGTGCCTTTCGCGATGGCGATTGGCGCGTGGTATTCGCCGGCCACGGTTACACCTGGCTGGGGGATGCCGGGCATCCCGTGGCGCCGATCTGGCTGGATGACGTGAGCGCCGCCGGTATTCCCCACGAGTGGAGCACCGACATTCTGACCCGGCTGTGGCGAAAACTGGCGCTCAACTGCGCGATCAATCCGCTGACCGTGCTACACGACTGCCGTAATGGCGGTTTACAGGAACACCACTGCGAAGTCGCCACCCTTTGTGGCGAATTGACCGAGCTGCTTGAGCAATGCGGTCAGCCAGCAGCGGCCGAGGACCTTCAACAGGAAGTCGAACGGTTGATTCACGCGACCGCCGCCAACTACTCTTCGATGTACCAGGACGTCGCGAACCAGCGCCGGACCGAGATCAGCTATCTATTGGGTCATGCCTGCAAAGTCGCCGCGAGGCATCAACTCAACCTGCCGCACCTCAATCAACTTGAGCAAAGGTTGATCACCCATCTGCACAGCCTTGGATTGCCCAGCGACTGAGCAGCGGCTACGCTGGCCACTTGTTCCTTTTCAGCGATGAACCTGATGCCATTGCGCCAGCGCCTTGAAAACCTTCCGGTCGGCCAGAAATTGCTGGCCGCCCTGCTGGTGTTGTTGACCACCGTCCTGCTGGTCGCCAACCTGACCTTTATCAGCGCCGCGTACTACATCTCCCAGGAAAGCATGGCACCTCAGGCCTTGCAGACCATCGGCCGCCTGGTGTCCAACCCCAGCCTGGTGTCCGAAGCCTTGCAGTCACCGCAAAGCGCCGAACGCCTGCTCAATGAGCTCAACAGCTATTCACCGCTACGCGCGGCGGCCCTTTATGACGGCAAGGGCGAGCGTCTGGCGCAGTTGCAGCATGGCGAAAATCTGAGCCTGCCAACGCGTTACCGGCACATTGAATCCTGGCAAGCCACCGAATTTCGCAGCAATCAAATCATCACCCTGCCCCGCCCCGGCACCGCGCCCGGCCACCTGTTACTGGTCGCCAGCAGCGAACTGCCGATGGCTTTCTACACCGGCACTCTCACCGCCAGTCTCGGGATTCTGATCTTCAGTGTGCTGTTGTGGCTGGTGATTGCCCGGCAGATCAAACGCCTGATTACCCGGCCGATCCATCAGCTCGAAGAACTGTCCCGGCAAGTGACCCGGGAAGAGAACTACGCCCTACGCGCCTCCCGCGGCAACCATGACGAAATCGGCAGCCTCGCCGAGGCGTTCAACACCATGCTGTCGCGGATCGAGGCCCGTGAGCAGCAACTCAAGCGGGCCCGGGACGATTCCCAGGCCGCGTATGACCAGGCCCAGGGCCTGGCCGAAGAAACCCGTCATACCAATCGCAAGCTGGAACTCGAAGTTCAGGTGCGCAGCAAGATCGAGAAGAAGCTCACCGGTTTCCAGAACTACCTCAACAGCATCATCGATTCCATGCCCTCGGCGCTGATCGCCCTTGATGAGCAGCTCTACGTGACGCAGTGGAATCAGGAGGCCAGCGCCCTGTCTGGCACGCGCCTCGACGAAGCCCTGAACCAGCCGATTTTTCTCGCTTTCGAACCGCTCAAGCCGTTTCTGCCGCAACTCAAGCAAACCGTCGAGCAGCACACGGTGGCCAAGATTGAACGGGTGACGTGGTTCAAGGACGAAGAACCCAAGCACTACGCCCTGACCTTTTACCCGCTGATGGGCGGTGCCGGGCGTGGTGTGGTGATCCGGATCGACGACATCACTCAGCGCCTGTCGCTGGAAGAAATGATGGTGCAGTCGGAAAAAATGCTCTCGGTCGGCGGCCTTGCCGCGGGCATGGCTCACGAGATCAACAACCCGTTAGGCGCGATCCTGCACAACGTGCAGAACATTCGCCGGCGCCTTTCGCCTGACCTGCCGAAGAATCTCGAACAAGCCGAGCAAACCGGGATCGCGCTGGAAACGGTCAACAAATACCTGCAAGCGCGCGAAGTACCGCAGTTGCTCGACGGCATTCAACAGGCTGGCGCCCGGGCGGCGAAGATTGTCACGCACATGCTCAGTTTCAGCCGCCGCAGTACCCGGCAAATGGCCCCGTGCGACCTGCCGGCGCTGATCGATCAGGCGGTGGAAATCGCCGGCAACGACTTCGACCTGGCGATCGGTTTCGACTTCAAGGGCCAGGCGATCATTCGCCAGTTCGATCCAGCGTTGGGCCCGGTGCCCGGGACCGCGAACGAACTGGAGCAAGTGCTACTCAATCTGCTGAAAAACGCCGCTCAGGCGATTCACCAACGTGAAGACGACCGCGAGCCGGGACGGATCATTCTGCGCACCAAACTGAATCCACCGTGGGCGGAAATCCAGGTGGAGGACAACGGCATCGGCATGAGCGAGAGCGTGCGCAAACGCACCTTCGAGCCGTTCTTCACCACCAAGGAAATCGGTCAGGGCACCGGCCTTGGCCTGTCGGTCTCGTATTTCATCATTACCAACAACCACAAGGGTCAGATGGAAGTGCAATCGACCCTGGGCCAAGGCACGTGTTTCACCTTGCGCCTGCCCTTGGCGGGCACCCCGCTCGTCTCTCAAGAACTCAATCAGCTATCGAGGTAACCATGGGCTTTCGCTTGTCGAAGATTTACACCCGCACCGGCGACAAAGGCGAAACCGGGCTGGGCGACGGCCGCCGCGTGCCCAAGGATCATCCACGGATCGAAGCCATTGGCGAAGTCGATACGCTGAACAGTCAGGTGGGTGTGCTATTGGCCGGGTTGGCGGCGGAAAGTGGCGAGTATCCGGGCTTGAACGAAGTGATCGATGTTTTGGCGCCTTGCCAGCACCGGTTGTTCGACTTGGGTGGTGAACTGGCGATGCCGGTGTATCAGGCACTGAACATGGCAGAAGTGGAACGTCTGGAAACTGCAATCGATGTGTGGAATGAAGAGCTGGGGCCGCTGCAGAATTTCATTCTGCCGGGTGGTTCGGCGTTGATTGCTCAGGCCCATGTGTGCAGAAGCCTGGCGCGCAGTGCCGAGCGGCGGTGTCAGCATTTGAATGCTGTCGAACCGTTGGCTGGGGTTGGGTTGGCGTATATCAATCGGTTGTCGGATTTGTTGTTCGTGGTGGCGCGGTTGATTGCCAAGCGGCAGGGGATTGCCGAAATATTGTGGCAACCGGCGGCAAAACCCGAATAAATTATCGTCTGCCAGGCCCTCATCGCGAGCAAGCTCGCTCCCACAGGGATCAATGTCGTACACAAATCTGTGTCCGCCACGAACCACTGTGGGAGCGGGCTTGCTCGCGAAGGGGCCGGTGGCTAAACCAAAGAATCAGGCCAAAATGCCCGAATCCCCGCCGCACCCTGTGCGCCCGCTTCCCAGGCTTTCTGAAGATCCGCCGGGCTAACACCACCGAGCAAGAACACCGGCTTGCTGAAACCTTCGATCAGCGCTAAAGCCTGTTCCCAACCCAGCGGCTGAGCACCCGGATGGGTCAGGGTCGGCTGCACCGGTGACAGGGTCACAAAATCCACGCCCATCTGCTCGGCCAACGCCAGCTCTTCAGCGTTATGGCAGGACGCCGCCAGCCAGCGCGACGCCGGTAACGGGCGGCCAGCCGCCGCGTACTTGCGCAGTTGCGCAGAGGTGATGTGCCAACCGGCAGACGGGAAATCTCCCAGCCACTCGAACGGCCCCTTGATCATCAACTGCGCCTTGCCAGCACAGAGCCCCGCCGCGTCCACCGCCAGATCGCGGTACTTCGGATCGTAGCCGTTGGGTGCCCGCAACTGGATCAGCTTGATGCCGCCGGCGATGGCTTTTTGAATACCGCGCAGCAAGGCCGGGGTTTCCAGGTCGTCCGGGGTAATCAAATACTGCGCGGGTAACCGCGCAGCCGCGACAATCGGCTGGTTGGCCGCCGGGAACTCGTAGTTCAGCAGATCCCGGGGCGCGACCCATTCCAACGGCTGGCCTTCGGCGCCGTGCGGTTCGCCGGTAAAGGCCGACACTTCCCAAACGTCCAGCAACACTTGCTTGTCCGGGTAATCGTGCCGGACCTTGATCAGCGGGCGAGCCGTGTTGACCACGATGCCCAACTCTTCAAGGAGTTCGCGAGCCAGGGCGGTTTCGACGGATTCGTCGGCCTCGACCTTGCCACCGGGGAATTCCCACAGGCCACCCTGATGCTGAGTGTCGGCACGGCGGGCAATGAGGATCTTGCCACTGCCATCGCGGATGACAGCGGCGGCTACGTGTACTCGCTTCACCGCCCGACCTCCTCCAGACCCGCCTTCTGCCACGCCTTGAAGGCGGGCCATTGGTAGATGGTTTCGACGTAGGCCGCGTCCGCTGCGGGCAGCCTCACCTGATAGGTGCGCAGGCGCACGGCGATCGGTGCGAAGAAGGCATCCGCCAAGGTCGCGCCGCCGAACAGGAACGGACCGGTTTCGGTGGCGGCGGCGCGGCACTCGGCCCACAACGCCAACATACGCTCGATGTCGGCCTGGACGTCAGCCGGTGTCGGCGACAGCGCAGCGTCGTGACTCAAGTCGAATGGCATGTTGCCGCGCATGGCGAAGAAACCGCTGTGCATCTGCGCGCACGCCGAACGGGCCTGGGCGCGGGCGGCGGTGTCTTTGGGCCAGAGGCCGGCTTCGGGGAACTGCTCTGCCAGATACTCGGCAATCGCCAGGGAGTCGGCGATGGTGCCGTGTTTGGTTTTCAACAGCGGGACTTTCGCGGTCGGCGAGTGCTTGAGCAGACGCTCACGTGTATCCGGCTGGTTCAGCTTGATCAGTTCTTCGGTGTAAGGGGCGCCAGCCAGGTCGAGGGCCAACGCGCCGCGCAGGGACCAGGAGGAAATCAGTTTGTCGCCGATGATCAGGTGAAGGCTCATGTTCGGGACCTTTTGATGGAGGAAACAGGCCAGACTATTTAGTGACTGAGAGACCGCTTTCGCGAGCAAGCCCGCTCCCACATTAGATTTGTGTACACCTCAAACCAATGTGGGAGCGGGCTTGCTCGCGAAGGGAGCGACTCGGTCCTGACTTTGGTTACGTGCGGTATTCGGCGTTGATTTTCACGTATTCGTGGGACAGGTCGGTGGTCCAGATGGTTTCGCTGCAATCACCGCGACCCAGTTCGATACGGATCGTGATTTCTTCTTGCTGCATCACGGCCGCGCCCTGGGCTTCGGTGTAAGTCGATGCACGAGCGCCACGGCTGGCGATACAGACATCACCGAGGAACACGTCGATCTTGCTCACGTCCAGATTCGGTACGCCAGCACGGCCCACGGCGGCCAGAATGCGGCCCCAGTTCGGGTCGGAGGCGAACAGTGCGGTCTTGATCAGCGGCGAGTGAGCCACGGTGTAACCGACGTCCAGGCATTCCTGGTGATTGCCACCGCCGTTGACTTCAACGGTCACGAACTTGGTCGCGCCTTCGCCGTCACGAACGATGGCCTGAGCCACGTCCATGCACACTTCGAACACCGCTTGCTTCAACTTGGCGAACAACTCGCCTTCGGCGCGGGTGATTTCCGGCAGTGCTGCCTGACCGGTGGCGATCAGCATGCAGCAGTCGTTGGTCGAAGTGTCGCCGTCGATGGTGATGCGGTTGAACGATTTGTTGGCACCGTCCAGCAGCAGGTTTTGCAGCACATCGCGAGAGACTTTGGCGTCGGTGGCGATGTAGCCGAGCATGGTCGCCATGTTCGGGCGGATCATGCCCGCGCCTTTGCTGATACCGGTGACGGTGATGGTCACGCCGTCATGCTGGAACTGGCGGCTGGCACCTTTTGGCAGGGTGTCGGTGGTCATGATGCCGGTGGCGGCAGCTTCCCAGTTATTGACCGACAGGTCGTCAAGGGCGGCTTGCAGAGCCCCTTCGATTTTCTCGACCGGCAGCGGCTCGCCGATCACACCGGTGGAGTACGGCAGCACCAGGCTGGCGTCGACGCCGGTCAGCTCAGCCAGTTTGGCGCACGTGCGCTCGGCGGCGGCAAGGCCTGGTTCGCCAGTGCCGGCGTTGGCATTGCCTGTATTGGTCAACAGGTAACGCACCGGACCTTGCACACGCTGCTTGGCCAGGATCACGGGAGCCGCGCAAAAAGCGTTCAGGGTGAACACGCCAGCGACCGTGGAACCTTCGGCACAGCGCATGACCACAACATCCTTGCGCCCCGGGCGCTTGATGCCAGCCGAGGCGATACCGAGTTCAAAACCGACAACCGGGTGCAACGTTGGCAAAGGACCAAGACCAACAGCCATGAATGCGCTCCTTTAGATGATGTCAGCACCGTTTTCAGGAAGAACGGTGGTTTAAATGGCAAAACGCCGCGACGGCATAAACCGGTCGCGGCGCGGGTATTTCAGCGTAAGAAACGGGGTTTACTGGATCTGCCCGTGGCAATGCTTGAACTTCTTGCCCGAACCGCAGTAGCAAAGTTCGTTGCGGCCCAACTTCTGCTCATTGCGTACCGGCGCGATGGCAAGGGCGACATCGACCTCTTCACCCAGCAGTTCCGGTTGCTCAAGCCCCGGTGCTTCGTCGTGCTGGAACTGCATGCGCGCAGCCAGCGCTTCGGCTTCCTGACGCAGGCGTTGTTCTTCTTCGATCGGATCTTCGCGGCGAACCTGAACGTGGGACAGCACACGGATCGAGTCGCGCTTGATCGAATCCAGCAGCTCGGAGAACAGCGTGTAGGACTCGCGCTTATACTCTTGCTTCGGGTTCTTCTGTGCATAACCACGCAAGTGGATGCCGTGACGCAGGTGATCCATGGTCGACAGGTGGTCTTTCCACAGGTCGTCGAGCACACGCAGAACGATTTGCTTCTCGAAGGTGCGCAGCGCTTCGGCGCTCGCCTGCTCTTCTTTCTCGTTGTACGCGGCCAGCAGCTCGGCCATGAGCTTCTCGCGCAGTGTTTCTTCGTACAGGTGATCGTCTTCGTCGAGCCATTTCTGGATCGGCAGCGCCACACCGAAGTCGCTCTGCAACGCCGCTTCCAGACCGGCCACGTCCCACTGCTCAGGCAGCGATTGCGGTGGAATATGTGCGCTGACGGTTGCGTTGAGCACGTCCTGACGGAAGTCGGCGATGGTTTCGCCGATGTTGTCGGCGGCCAACAAACTGTTACGCATGTGATAGATCACTTTACGTTGTTCGTTGTTGACGTCGTCGAACTCGAGCAGTTGCTTACGAATGTCGAAGTTGCGGCCTTCAACCTTGCGCTGAGCCTTCTCGATGGCGTTGGTCACCATGCGGTGCTCGATCGCCTCGCCAGGCTGCATGCCCAGGGCCTTCATGAAGTTCTTCACCCGATCAGAGGCGAAGATGCGCATCAGGCTGTCTTCCAGCGACAGGTAGAAACGGCTGGAACCAGCGTCACCCTGACGACCGGCACGACCACGCAGCTGGTTGTCGATACGGCGCGATTCGTGACGCTCGGAAGCAATCACCTGCAAACCGCCCGATTCGAGCACTTGCTGGTGACGTTTCTGCCAGTCGGCCTTGATCTGGGCAATCTGCTCAGGGGTCGGATCTTCCAGGGTGGCCACTTCCACTTCCCAGTTACCGCCCAACAGGATGTCAGTACCACGACCGGCCATGTTGGTGGCGATGGTCAGTGCGCCGGGGCGACCGGCCTGGGCAATGATCTCGGCTTCTTTTTCGTGGAACTTGGCGTTCAGAACCTTGTGTTCGATGCCTTCCTTCTGCAGCAGCGCAGACATGTGCTCGGAAGTTTCGATGGTTGCAGTACCCACCAGTACCGGACGGCCCTGGGTCATGCATTCCTTGATGTCATTGATGATCGCCGCGTATTTCTCTTCGGCGGTCAGGAACACCAGGTCGTTGTAGTCTTTACGCGCCAACGGTTTGTTCGGCGGGATAACCATCACCGACAGACCGTAGATCTGGTGGAATTCGAACGCTTCGGTGTCAGCGGTACCGGTCATGCCGGACAGCTTGTTGTACAGACGGAAGTAGTTCTGGAACGTGGTCGAGGCCAGGGTCTGGCTTTCGGCCTGAATGTTCAGGTTTTCCTTGGCTTCGATGGCCTGGTGCAGGCCTTCGGACAGACGGCGACCCGGCATGGTGCGACCGGTGTGTTCGTCGACCAGAACGACCTGGCCATCCTGCACGATGTATTCGATGTTGCGATTGAACAGTTTATGAGCGCGCAGACCGGCATAAACATGAGTCAGCAGACCAAGGTTGTGCGCCGAGTACAGGCTCTCGCCTTCAGCCAGCAAGCCAACGCGGGTCAGCATGTCTTCGATGAACTGGTGACCGGCTTCGTTGAGCTCAACCTGACGGGTCTTCTCGTCGACGGTGTAGTGGCCAGCCTTGGTGACTTCGCCTTCAACTTCTTCGATGTGCAACTCAAGCTGCGGGATCAGTTTGTTGATCTCGATGTACAGCTTGGAGCTGTCCTCGGCTTGACCGGAAATGATCAGCGGGGTACGGGCTTCGTCGATGAGGATAGAGTCGACTTCGTCGATCACGGCAAAATTGAGTTCGCGCTGGAATTTTTCTTCCATGCTGAACGCCATGTTGTCGCGCAGGTAGTCGAAACCGAATTCGTTGTTGGTGCCGTAGGTAATGTCGGCAGCGTAAGCCAGACGTTTCTCTTCCGGCGGCTGGAACGGCGTGACAACACCGACCGACATTCCGAGGAATTCGTAGAGCGGACGCATCCAGTTGGCGTCACGACGGGCCAGGTAGTCGTTCACCGTCACAACGTGCACGCCCTTGCCGGACAGTGCGTTGAGGTAAACGCCCAGTGTTGCCACCAGGGTCTTGCCTTCACCGGTACGCATTTCCGCGATCTGGCCTTCATGCAAGGTCATGCCGCCGATCAGCTGGACATCGAAGTGGCGCATACCCATGACGCGCTTACCGGCTTCGCGGGCGACCGCAAAGGCTTCTGGCAGCAGCTTGTCGAGGGTTTCCCCTTTGGCGATGCGGGCCTTGAACTCATCTGTCTTGGCACGCAATTGATCGTCCGAAAGGGCCACCATTTGCTCTTCGAAGGCATTGACGAGTTGCACCGTCTTGAGCATGCGTTTGACTTCACGCTCGTTCTTGCTTCCAAAAAGTTTCTTTAACAAAGGCGCAAACATATCGGCAGGATCTTCCACACTAAAGGGATGGAGGGCGGCCCCGTGAGTCGCCCGAGCAGCCCTCATGGCCGCATGCGAACGAGCATTCTACCCGGAAACGATGGTGAGGAAAGTGGCGTTATTCCACGATGCCGGCACAGCGCTGTGACGGGGCTCACTTAAAATAAGGGCTTTTTGCTCAACTTCAAGCCATTCATGGCACAAGTTACTTGTTGATTTAATGGGTAAAGCGCTCGCAAAGCAATGGCTCGGGTGCATCCGGTGCTTTCTGCTACCATGGCGGCTCTGTTACTTCAGGTGTCTGATCATGGCATTTCGCCCTCTTACGGCCAGAGCACCCGCCGTCCTGCTTCGCGAAGCCAAACCGCTGAAAGCCATCTTCGGCCACGCTCAACGCCTGGGTCATTTACAACGTCTGCTGGAAAGCCAATTGCAGCCCGCCGCCCGCGAGCATTGCCATGTGGCGTCGTGGCGCGAAGGCAGTTTGTTGCTGATAGTGACCGACGGTCATTGGGCAACCCGCCTGCGTTATCAGCAAAAGCGTCTGCAACGGCAACTACAGATGTTCGACGAATTCGCCAGCCTGACGCGGATTCTGTTCAAGGTTCAGCCGCCCACGGTTCAGCAAGGGGCGGCTGGCCATACCATCAGCTTGTCGATCAATGCAGGCGCGACCATTCAGGCCACCGCCGACGGGATCAGCGATCCGAATCTTCGGGCAGCGCTGGAACGCCTTGCGGCTCACGCTAAACCCAAGGCATGACACAAATCTAATGTGGGAGCGGGCTTGCTCGCAAAGAGGGAGTGTCAGTCGACATCAATGTTGCCTGATACACCGCTTTCGCGAGCAAGTCGGGTCGCCGCACCGCCGCGCCCACATTTGTTCAGCGGCGTTTGTTGCCGCCGAGCAACGAGCCCATCAAGCCGCGTACCAACTGTCGTCCCAATTGATTGGCCGCCTGGCGCATCGCTGATTTCAGTGCCTGCCCCGCCGCGGTGCCGAGAAACTCCCCGGCCTTGTCGGTGAAGCTTGGCTCTTCGGCTGCCGGTTTGCCCGGAACAGCGTCAGGCTCTGGCGCCAACCCTTTGCGCCCCATCAACACTTCATAAGCCGATTCACGATCAACGGGTTTGTCATACCGCCCCTTGAATGGCGACCCCGTGATCAGCACTGTGCGTTCAGTCTCGCTCAACGGCCCGATCCGCGACTGCGGTGGTGCGACTAATACACGCTGGACGATTTCCGGCGTGCCCTTGTCCTGCAACGTGCCGACCAGCGCCTCGCCAATCCCAAGCTCGGTCAGCACCGACAAGGCATCGAACGCCGGGTTCGGCCGGAAGCCTTCGGCCACCGCTCGCAGGGATTTCTGCTCCTTGGCGGTGAACGCGCGCAAGCCATGCTGAATGCGCAAACCGAGCTGCGCCAGCACGTCATCCGGCAAGTCGCCCGGCGATTGGGTGACGAAATACACGCCAACGCCTTTCGAGCGAATCAACCGCACCACTTGCTCAAGACGATCCTGCAAAGCCTTTGGCGTACCGGCGAACAATAAATGCGCTTCGTCGAAAAACAACGCCAGCAGCGGTTTGTCCGAATCGCCGCGCTCTGGCAGTTGCTCGAACAGTTCGGCCAGCAGCCACAACAGGAACGTTGCATAGACCTTCGGCGCTTCGTGCACCAGACGGCTGGCATCAAGCAAGTGAATGCGCCCGCGGCCCTCGGCGGTCGGCTGCAGAATGTCTTCGAGTTGCAGCGCCGGCTCACCGAACAGCGCTTCGGCGCCCTGCTGTTCCAGGGTCGCCAGACGCCGCAACAGCGCCTGACTGGAACCGGTGGTCATCAGCGCGGCGTCGTCACCGAGCAATTCGGGGTTGTCACGCAGGTGATTGAGCAGTGCCTTCAGGTCCTTGAGGTCCAGCAGCAACAGCCCTTCACGGTCCGCCACCTTGAACGCGGCGTACAGCGCCGACTGTTGACTGTCGGTCAGCTCCAGCAGGCTGCCAATCAATAACGGCCCCATTTCGCTCAAGGTTGTGCGCAACGGATGACCGGACTGACCGTGAATGTCCCACAGGGTCACCGGATACGCTTGAGGCGTGTGGTTCAGCCAAGGCATCCCGGCAATCCGCTCGGCGATTTTGCCTTGAGGGTTGCCGGCGGCGCCCAGCCCACACAGGTCACCCTTGATGTCGGCGGCGAACACCGCCACGCCGGCATCGCTGAATGCTTCGGCCATCCGTTGCAAGGTGACAGTTTTGCCCGTCCCGGTTGCGCCCGCGACCAAACCATGACGGTTCGCCAGACGCATGGCCTGGGCAATGGGCTGCCCGGCGAGGTCGGCACCGATAACGAGTTGTAATGAGTCAGGCATTTTGTCACCCATGGTTAATCTTTGAACCTTCACGGCCGATAGAAATAAACGAGAGACCCAATTGAAAGCAAGGTTCGACATTCCCCTATGGAGAGCAGGAATTACCGACTCGCTCCGTTGCGCACTCATTTTGCGCGCATTAACAGCAACGCGCCCCGAACAATAAGACCTTAGCGGACCCCCCGAGCCATGAACAAAAATCTGCGCTTCAGCCATAAAATCCTGCTTGCCGCCGCCCTCATCGTCATTGCCGCCTTCGCCTCGTTCACGCTGTACAACGACTATTTGCAGCGCAATGCGATACGCCGCGATCTGGACAACTACTTGCAGGAAATGGGCAGCGTCACCGCGAAAAACATTCAAACCTGGCTGGCCGGCCGTAGCCTGCTGATCGAAAACCTGTCGCAAACCGTTGCGTTGAACGCAGATATAGCCAATGTCTCCAACCTGCTGGAACAGAAGGCCGTGTCGTCGACCTTTATGGGCGCCTACCTGGGCAACAAAGATGGCACCTTCATCATCCGCCCGGACAGCAAGATGCCCGACGGTTATGACCCTCGTGCCCGCCCTTGGTACAAGAGCGCGCAAAGCACCAGCGGTTCTGCCCTGACCGAACCCTACATCGACCTGGCTTCTGGCCAGTTGGTGATTTCCATCGTTAATAGCGTCCTCAAGGACGGTCAAAACATCGGTGTGGTCGGTGGTGACTTGAGCTTGCAGGTGATCACCGACAGCCTCAACGCACTGGACTTCGACGGCATGGGCTATGCGTTCCTGGTCGGTGCCGACGGCAAAATCCTGGTCCACCCGGACAAAGCGCTGGTGATGAAGTCCCTGAGCGAGGCGTACCCGAAAAACACCCCGCGCATCAGCAGCGACTTCAGTGAAGTCGACGTCGACGGCAAGACTCGCATCGTGACCTTCACACCGATCAAAGGGCTGTCCTCAGTCAACTGGTACATCGGGTTGTCGGTGGACAAGGACAAGGCCTTCTCCAAACTCAGCGAATTCCGCGCCTCGGCGCTCATTGCGACGGTCATTGCCGTCGCCATCATCATCGCTCTGCTCGGCATGCTGATCCGCATCCTGATCCAGCCGCTGCACGTCATGACCCGCGCCATGGCAGACATCGCCGACGGCGAAGGCGACCTGACCAAACGCCTGACCATCCAGAACAACGACGAATTCGGTGTCCTCGGTACCGCGTTCAACCGCTTCGTGGAACGCATTCACGGTTCGATCCGCGAAGTGTCGTCGGCCACCGGACAAGTCAACGAAGTGGCTCTGCGTGTAGTGGCCGCCTCGAACTCGTCGATGTTCAACTCCGACCAACAGGCGTCGCGCACCAGCAGCGTGGCCGCGGCGATCAACCAGCTCGGCGCCGCCGCTCAGGAAATCGCCCGTAACGCAGCACAAGCATCGAGTCAGGCCAGCGATGCCCGCAGCCTGGCCGAAGATGGCCAGCAAGTGGTGGATCGCAGCATTGTCGCGATGAATCAGCTGTCAAGCATGCTCAGCGCCTCGAGCACCAACATCGAATCGCTGAACAGCAAAACCGTGAACATCGGGCAGATTCTCGAAGTGATCACCAGCATCTCCCAACAAACCAACCTGCTGGCGCTCAATGCGGCCATCGAAGCGGCGCGCGCCGGTGAAGCCGGACGTGGTTTTGCCGTGGTGGCCGATGAGGTGCGCAACCTGGCGCACCGCACTCAGGAATCGGCGCAACAGGTGCAGACCATGATCGAGGAGCTGCAAATCGGCGCCCGCGAATCCGTCAGCACCATGAGCGACAGCCAGCGCCACAGTCAGGACAGCGTCGAAATCGCCAACCTGGCCGGCGAGCGCTTGAACAGCGTGACGTTGCGTATCGGCGAGATTGACGGGATGAACCAATCGGTGGCGACAGCGACCGAGGAGCAGACGGCGGTGGTGGAGTCGATCAACGTCGACATTACCGAGATCAACACACTGAATCAGGAGGGTGTGGAAAACCTGCAGTCGACGTTGCGTGCGTGCTCGGATCTTGAGCAGCAGGCGGCGCGGCTTAAACAGTTGGTGGGCAGTTTCCGTATTTAGCGTCCGGACGGGCCCCTTCGCGAGCAAGCCCGCTCCCACAGGTTCAACGCCAGACCTTGTGGGAGCGGGCTTGCTCGCGAAGGCGACCCTCCAAACACCGCAAACCTCACTGCCCCGCAAAACCCCAACCGAACATCTATCCTTCATAAAGGTCAACCAAGGGAGCCCAACGGACCGGAGGGATGTTCATCGTGCATATCGCTGACATAACCATGTTCTACGCCCCTGCCAGCGGTGGCGTGCGCACTTATCTGGATGCAAAACACCGTCGCCTGAGCGTCAAGCCGAACATTCGCCACAGTCTGCTGATCCCTGGGGCTTACTTAAGTGAACAGGATGGTGTTTACACAGTTCCGGCCCCCGCCCTGCCCTTCGGCAAAGGCTATCGCTTCCCCCTCCGTCTCGCGCCCTGGCGCAATGTTTTGCACGATTTACAGCCCGACCTGATCGAGGTCGGCGACCCCTACCTCACCGCATGGGCGGCCCTCGATGCCCGGCGGCAACTCGATGTCCCAGTGATCGGCTTTTATCATTCGGACCTGCCGCTGCTGGTCAGCAACCGCATGGGCAGCTGGGTCACCACCAACGTCGAAGCCTATGTCAGCAAGCTCTATGGCAACTTCGATCGGGTTCTGGCACCCAGCCAGGTCATGGCCGACAAACTGATCGGGCTGGGGGTGAAGAATGTTTTCGTTCAACCGTTGGGCGTCGACTTGCAAACCTTCAATCCCACGGCACGAGACACCGGCCTGCGGGCCGAATTGGGCATTGATGAAAACACTCATTTGCTGATCTTCGCCGGGCGCGGCTCCAAGGAAAAAAACCTGCCGGTGCTGCTGGACTGCATGAAACGCCTGGGCCGACGCTATCACCTGCTGCTGGTAGGTTCGTCGATGCCGGCCGTGGTGCCCGACAACGTTACCGTGGTCGATGAGTTTTGCCCGGCGGCACAAGTGGCGCGGTTGATGGCCAGCGCCGATGCGCTGCTGCACGCCGGCGATCAGGAAACATTCGGCCTGGTGGTTCTTGAAGCCATGGCCAGTGGCATTCCGGTGGTGGCCGTGGCGGCCGGGGCCTTTCAGGAAATCATCACCGATCAATGCGGCCTGCTCTGCGCGCCGAATAATCCATTGGCGATGGCCAACGCGGTACGCGAGCTGTTCAGTTCGGGCAGCGTGGTTTTGGGCAAACAGGCCCGCAGCCATGTCGAGCAGCATTACTCCTGGGACACGGTGGTCAATAGCCTGCTGGTGCACTATCACGCCGTGCTCGGCAGCCACTGGCCACTGACGGCCAATGGTTGAGCCCATGAATCCGCCCAGCCTGATACTCGTCCTGCACGACGTCGCACCGCAAACCTGGGCCGATTATCAACCTTTTGTCGAAGCCGTCGACGCCTGGGGCGAAGTGCCGATGACGTTGTTGGTGGTGCCCAATTTCCACAAGCACAACGATCTGGAGGAGCATCCGGGATTTCGACGTCTGCTCACCCGTCGTCTCGCCCGAGGTGACGAACTGGCATTGCACGGTTACTTTCATTGCGATGAAGCGCCCACTCCCACTACGCCACGAGACTGGTTCATGCGCCGGATCTACACCCACGAAGGGGAGTTTTACAGCCTGTCTCAAAAAGCCGCCTTCGCCCGCCTGCGTGCCGGCATCGAAGTGTTCCACCGTTATCACTGGCCGCTGGAGGGCTTCGTCGCACCGGCCTGGTTGATGAGCGAAGGGACGCGCCAGGCCTTGCGCCAGTTACCCTTGAGTTACGCCAGCGATTCGCAGCATCTGTATCGTCTGCCGGACTTCACCGCCGTTGATGCGCCAGGCCTGGTCTGGAGTGCGCGCAGTGCCTGGCGCCGGGGGTTGTCGAAGCTGGTCAGCGATCAACGCGAACAACGGTGGCGGCAAGCACCGGTGATTCGTCTTGGCTTGCACCCGGTGGATATGCGCCATGAGTTCTCGCGCTCTTACTGGTTGCAAACCCTCAAGCGCTTGCTCGACGAGGGACGTGTGCCGATGACCAAGGCTCGTTGGCTGACTCTGCAAAGCGACCGTATGGGTCGCGCCGTATGAGTCGCGGGATTCTGCTGCTCGTCGCGCTGCTCGCTGCGGTGCTGATTCCGTCGCTGCTGGGCGGTAACGAGACCTGGTATCGACTGCAAAGCTTTCCGCTGACTTGGTTACTGATCATGTTCGGCATGATCCTGCTGTGCTGGGTGCTGAACACGATGCGCCTGCGCCTGTTGCTAGGGGATCAGCGCGACAGGGTGGGCCCGCTCAAAAGTCTCGGGGTGGTGATGGCCGCCGAATTCGCCTATTGCGCTACCCCCGGCGGCAGCGGCGGGCCGCTGACGATCATGGCGCTGTTGGCGCGCAATGGCGTGCGTCCGGCCCGGGGCAGCGCCGTGTTTGCCATGGATCAACTGAGCGATCTGCTGTTTTTTCTCTGCGCGCTGAGCGGGATCCTGATTTATGCGTTGTTCCAGCACCTCAGCCAACGCATGGAATGGCTGCTGACTGTCAGCGCCATTTCGATGTTCGGCGGGTTGTTCAGTTGCGTGGTGGTCGCCCGCTACCATCGAATACTGATTCGTCTGAGCGGTCGGTTGCTCGCTCGCCTGAATGTCAAAACCACCACGCGTCTGCGCTGGGCGCGAAAACTCCTGCACTTTCTGGCGGCGTTCACGGACACACTGAAGCTGCCCTTTCAGACGCTCATCACGGTGTTTGCCTTGACCTGCCTGCATTGGATCTTGCGCTATAGCGTGCTGTATCTGGCGTTACGTGGGCTCGGGGCGGATTTGCAGTGGGCCTGGAGCTTTCTGATCCAGATGCTTTCGCTGAGCGCGGGGCAATTCAGCCTGTTGCCGGGCGGTGCCGGGGCGGCGGAGTTGACCTCGGCGGCGCTGCTGGCACCGATGGTGGGAAAATCCACCGCGGCGGCGGCGATTCTGATCTGGCGGGCGGTGACTTATTACTTCTATTTGCTGGTGGGTGGCCCGGTGTTTTTGCTGATGCTCGGGCGGCCGCTGCTGAAGAAGTTGATGAAGTTCAAACAGGCGTAGGCTTGTCGTCGGGTTCTTGCTGCAACTGTTCCCACAACTCCGCCGCACCGGGAAACTCCGTGCCGTCTTCGGGGCTCATGTCATCCGGGTCGTAACGACTCAAACACCCTTCGCCCAACGTGGCAGGAGCCTTGGATGTCGCTTTGTCGAGTGGATCGGCCATGCTCATGTCCTCAGTGCAGAAACGGCGAAGGGCCTGAAGCGATTGAACGCCCAGGCCCTTCGAATTTCAACCGTGTTGAATGGCTATCAGAACACGACCGTTTTGTTGCCGTGCACCAGCACCCGATCTTCCAGGTGATAACGCAGACCTCGGGCCAGCACCATCTTCTCGACGTCCCGACCGAAACGCACCATGTCGTCAATGCTGTCACTGTGGCTGACGCGAACGACGTCCTGTTCGATGATCGGACCGGCATCCAGTTCTTCGGTCACATAGTGGCATGTAGCGCCGATCAACTTCACGCCACGCATCGATGCCTGGTGATACGGCTTGGCACCGACGAACGACGGCAGGAAGCTGTGGTGAATGTTGATGACCTTGTGAGCATATTCGCGGCACAACTCGGGTGGCAGGATTTGCATGTAGCGGGCAAGTACGACCACCTCGGCATCGTGCTGTTTGACCAGGCGCGAGACTTCAGCGAATGCCGGCTCCTTGTCCTGCGGATTGACCGGTACGTGGTAATACGGAATCCCGTGCCACTCGACCATGCTGCGCAAGTCGTCATGGTTGGAAATCACGCAGGAAATTTCGCAATCCAGCTCATCACTGTGCCAGCGGTGCAACAAGTCGGCGAGGCAGTGAGACTCGCGACTGGCCATCAGTACCACACGCTTTTTCTGCTCGGTATCGGTGATGCGCCAGTTCATCGAGAACTCTTCGGCAATCGGTGCAAACGCTTCGCGAAAGGCATCGATACCGAAAGGCAGCGAATCGGCACGAATTTCGTGACGCATGAAGAACCAGCCACTGAGATTGTCCGAGTGATGGCTCGCTTCAGTGATCCAGCCGTTATGTGACGCCAGAAAGTTACTGACTTTAGCAACGATGCCGACGCGGTCCGGGCAAGCAATCACCAGCCGAAAAGTGCGCATGAGGGTCAAACTCCAGAACTTCGCAAAGGCGGCCATTCTAGCGATTGCGCAGCAAAACTGCAGTATTGATGACGTTTGCCCGGCACGAAGGTGGGCGAGCAAGGTTCTGGGGGCATCCGCTACCCGCGCGATGGTGTTCCTGTTGCCAATCTTCAAGTGTCCAATTGTGAGTATCTGTGATGACTGCATCACACTATTTAACTACACCGGCAATTTATGCCCTATTCACCGCAACTAATTTAAATAAAACTCCGGTTAAATGTTTACTTGATGAAACACCCTGACTATTATTGCCGCACTGTCACCTGCCATCCTGCGCCACAACATAAGGTAGTCCTCATGTCCTTGATCAACGAATATCGCGCCACCGAAGAAGCTATAAAAGAGCTGCAAGCCCGTTTGAAGAACCTGTCCCAAGACGACAAACTGCAAACCGAGCTGGAATTCGAAGGCAAACTGCGCACCCTGATGGGCGAATACTCCAAGTCTCTGCGTGACATCATTGCGCTATTGGATCCAGAGTCCAAAACCAAAGCACCACGCGGCGGCGCAGTAAAAACTACTGGCACCAAGCGTGCTCGCAAAGTTAAACAATACAAAAACCCGCACAACGGCGAAGTCATCGAAACCAAAGGTGGCAACCACAAAACTCTGAAAGAGTGGAAAGCCAAGTGGGGCGGTGACGTGGTTGAAGGCTGGGCTACCCTGCTGGGCTAAGCCGTAGCGCTTGTCGCAGACTCATCCGCGACAAAAAAGAACGCCAGCATCTGCTGGCGTTTTTTTATGCCCGGCATTCAACACCCGAACATTTTCGATTTCAAAGATTCAAACGTTTGCGTAATCCCTCGACATAATTCTGCCATTCATTCAGCACCTCTCGCTGAAACGATGTAGCCGTAATGCTCCATTGAGCTGCGGCCTCTACAAAAGTTTCCAGCGTATTTGGCGCCCCCCACTCGGGGGCTGACAAACGTTGCTGACAGAATATTCGCCAGCGCTCTTGCTCTTCGAAACTCAGCGTATCGGGGAAGTTGCGTGCGCGATATCGAAACAATAATTCAGGTAGTCGTTCATCATCGAAAGGCCATTGTTGTTGCGCCAATTGAGCAGGGTCGGCAGACCTGACTTGCTCACAAAGACGCCGATCCCGATCACCGATAAAACCATCGTATAACTGTTGCTCAGGGTCTTGGCTCGGGGTGAAATCTTCGCTGGCGTAAATCGCCTGAACTTTATCTCGCCAAACTGTTTGTGCGTCACTTAGCCGCAGCGCGCGCTCATGGTAGAGCGACATATCCAGCCCCAAACGTTGCTGATCTTCAGAGCGAAGTACCGACACCGGCGCCACCACAGGGCATTTATTGATGTGGATAAGTTTGAGCGGCACCGGCAACTCGCCCTCGGCCAAGTCATCGCGGCGGGTATACAGCCGTTGGCGCAAGGTGTCGGCATCAAGATCGAGCAAGCCCTGAGGGTCCAGGTGCAGGTCACAGACAATCAAGGCGTTCTTGTTTCGCGGGTGCCAGGCCAAAGGCAGCACCACACCGACATAATTGCGCGCCGCTGAAAAGCGCCCGGAGATGTGCACCATCGGCTGCAACAGCCGAATCTGATCCATCACCTTTTGTTTCCCGCGCAACTGAAACAACCAGTCATACAACTTCGGCTGCTTTTCCCGGATCAGTCGCGCCAGGGCGATGGTGGCGCGAACGTCCGAAAGCGCTTCGTGAGCATTTCCGTGATCAATGCCATTGGCGGCGGTCAGGCGTTCGAGTTTCAGCGTTATCCGCCCCTCTTCGTCCGTAGGCCAAACGAGGCCGTCAGGGCGCAAGGCATAGGCTGCACGCACCACATCGATCAGGTCCCAGCGGCTATTACCGCCCTGCCACTCACGCGCGTACGGGTCAAAAAAGTTTCGGTAAAGACTGTAACGAGTCATCTCGTCGTCGAAACGCAACGTGTTGTACCCCGCCCCGCACGTGCCGGGCGCAGCGAGTTGGGCATGCACCCGGGTCATGAAATCGGCTTCGCTCAGGCCTTGCTCGGCCAGTCGACCGGGCGTAATACCCGTGATCGCACAGGCCGCCGGATGGGGCAGGATGTCTTCACTGGGCTGGCAGTAAAGGTTGACCGGCTCGTCTATTTCATTGAGATCGAAGTCAGTGCGAATCCCCGCCATTTGGAGCGGGCGGTCGCAACGGGGGTTGATGCCAGTGGTTTCATAGTCGTACCAGAAGATAGAGGTCACGGGCTATTCCTGAACTGAAGATCGGCGAAGTCTAGGCGTTCACATCCCGCCCCGGCCAGCAATCTCGTCATTCAATCACCTCTGGCCACTTACCGTGCAATACATAGTTATGTCGTTTTCCCCCGAGAGGCTGCTAGCATCGGACGGACATCGAATCCCGAACAGGCCACATCAAGGTTGCCCATGCTCGAGACCACAGCACTGCCAAGGAAAGCGACGCTGTCCCCGCCACTGGACACGCGGTATCAAGTCGAAACGCCGGAAGGCATCGACCTGCCACTGCACCCGGCCGGGTTGATGGTTCGTGCGCTGGCGTTCTTCATCGATCTCGGGCTGCGCGGGTTGATCGTCGGCCTGCTGTTCATCGTCCTGGCGTTCCTCGGGAAACTCGGTGCAGGGCTCGGCTCGATTCTGTTGTTCGTGGTGAGCTGGTGGTACATGGTGCTGTTCGAAGTGCTCAATCAGGGGCGTTCGCCCGGCAAGCAGTGGATGGGCCTGCGGGTGGTGCAGGACGATGGCACGCCGATCGGCTGGTCTGCTTCGCTGCTGCGCAACCTGCTGCGATTTGTCGACATGCTGCCGTTCGGCTATTTCCTCGGGGCCATCAGTTGCCTGCAACATCCTACCTTCAAGCGCCTCGGCGATCTGGCTGCCGGCACGCTGGTGATCTACCGCGAACAGCCGCTCGCCCGACCACAGCTGCCCGCCGTCCAGCCCCGGCGCCCGGCCTTTGCGCTGACGTTGACCGAACAACGCGCCATCCTCGGGTTTGCCGAACGTCAGGGTGAACTCTCTGAAGCACGGGTCAAAGAGCTGGCGGCCATACTCGCGCAACCGTTGCAGGTGTCGGCGCCAGGGGCCGTGGACGAACTCAATGGCATCGCCCGCGGTTTGTTGGGCCCGACATGAAGCAAAGCCTTTTCGAAACTCGCCACAAGGCCGAATGGGAGCAATTTACCCTCGTGCTTGAACAGCTGGAGCAAGGCAAGGAAGCCGAACGAGTCGCCCGTTTTCCAAGCGATTATCGTCGTCTCTGCCAACACCTGGCGCTGGCCCAGGAACGTGGTTACAGCAGTTTTCTGATCGACTCATTGCAGCAACAGGTCCTGCGCGGACATCAACAGCTTTATCGCCACCGCAGTCGATTGGGTGCCAACGTGCTGAGCTTCATCCTGGCTGACTTCCCGCGACTGGTGCGCGAACAGTGGCGCTTCGTGCTCGCCGCCGGCCTGATGTTTTTTGGCAGCCTGATCGGCATCGCACTGCTGGTGTATCTGTTCCCCGACCTGGTCTACAACCTGATCCCGGCCGAGCAGGTCAGCGAGATGCAAGGCATGTACGACCCCGAGGCCGGTCACCTGGGGCGTTCGGCGGAACGGGCGGCCAGTGAAGACTGGGTGATGTTCGGTTACTACATCATGCACAACATCGGCATCGCCTTTCAGACCTTCGCCAGCGGTGTGCTGTTTGGCTTGGGCAGCGCGTTTTTCCTGTTCTTCAACGGCTTGATGATCGGCGCGGTGGCCGGGCACCTGACGCACATCGGCTACGGGCAAACCTTCTGGTCATTCGTGGTTGGCCACGGCGCCTTCGAACTGAGTGCTATCGCCCTGGCCGGTGCCGCCGGCCTGCAACTGGGTTGGGCATTAATCGCGCCGGGACGCCTGCCCCGCTCCGAGGCCCTGCGATTGGCGGCACGCAAGAGCGTGCTGCTGATTTGCGGGGTCATGCTGTTTCTGCTGATTGCGGCGTTTATCGAAGCTTACTGGTCGTCCACGATCGGGGTCGCGCCAATGACCAAGTACCTGGTCGGTGCAGCGCTCTGGTTGTTGGTGGCGGTTTATCTGCTGTTTGCCGGACGGACCCGCCATGCGCCTGAGTGACGCCACGGTAGTGATCCGCCCGCGCACGACCTGGGAAGCCATGGACCTGGGCGTCCTGCTGAGCCAGCGACACCGGCGCCTGCTGATGACCAGTTGGGCCATCGTGACCTTGCCGGTTTTCGCCCTGCTCAGCTGGGTGCTGTGGGATTCGCCCTCCCTCGCCGTGTTCATCTTCTGGTGGCTGAAACCGGCGTTCGACCGCCTGCCGCTGTACATACTGTCCAAAGCCATGTTTGGCGAAACGCCCACGCTCAAGCAGGCGCTGCGCCAATTTCCGCGACTGCTCCAACCGCAACTGCTGGTGAGTCTGACTTGGCGGCGCCTGAGCCTGAGTCGCAGTTTCCTGATGCAGGTGGTGCAACTCGAAGGGCTGAGTGGGCAAGCGCGACAACAGCGCTTGCAGGTGCTGTTGCAGCGCAACGCCGGTGCCGCGCGGTGGCTGACCATCATCGGTGTACACCTGGAAAGCGCGTTATGGATCGGCCTGATGGTGCTGTTCTATATGTTCTTGCCGCAACAGGTCGAACTCGACTGGAGCTGGCAGACCTTGATTACCGCCGCCACACAGGACTGGCGATGGCTGGAACACCTGACCAACGCCTTTTACGCACTGGTGCTCATTGTCTGGGAACCGGTTTATGTCGCCTGCGGCTTCAGCCTTTATCTGAATCGGCGCACGGTGCTGGAGGCCTGGGATATCGAGCTGGTGTTCCGCCGCATGCGCCAACGCTTGACCAGCGCCGCCGTCACCCTGCTGCTGGCGGCGTTCCTGCTGATGCCGACCGCGCAAACCATCTGGGCCGCAGAGCCAGTCATTTCACCCGACAGCCCACGCCTGCTAGACCAGCCACTGACCAGTCAGGCGTCCCGGGACAGCATCAAGGCGATCCTCGATCAGCCTCCGTTCAAGAACAAGGAATCGGTCACGCGCTATCGGTTTGGCGAGGACAACCCCGCCACCGATACGGTGGACGATGGCCAAGCACCCGAATGGCTGGAGGCGCTGCTCAAGCTTCTGGACAACCAACGCTTCGGCGCAGCGGCCACGCTGATTGAAGTTGTGTTGTGGGGTGTCGTGATCGGTGCCATTGGTTTATTGATCTGGCATTACCGTGACTGGTTGCAAGCCTTCGTCAGCCGTCGACCGGCCTTGAACAGCAAGGTCGCGCGGCCGTTACCGCAACAGGCTTTCGGCCTGGACCTCAACCGCGAAACCCTGCCCGCCGACATCGCCGCCAGCGCCGAACGCCTCTGGCAAACCCACCCTCGCGAGGCCCTCGGGTTGCTCTATCGCGGTCTGCTCAGCCACTTGCTGCACGATTTCAACATGGCGCTGAAACCCGCCGACACCGAGGGCCAGGTGCTGGAGCGCATAGAACAATTGCAACAACCTGCCTTGCTGGCCTTCAGTAAAAACCTGACCGGGCACTGGCAGAACATGGCCTACGGGCATCGCCTGCCGCCCGCGCATTTGCAACAGGAACTCTGTGATGGCTGGCGAGCCCTGTTCGGCCCGGGAGTGTTGCGTTGAACCGGCAACGCTGGCTGGCGGTCGGCGTGTTCATCGCCGTGATATTGATCGCGCTGAGTGTTTATCTGTACGTCAAGGCGACGCCCTATCAGGCAGACATCGATCACGGTCCCTCGCCCGAAGCCCAGGCCAATCCTTACCTCGCTGCCGAGCATTTTCTGCGCAAACAGAACCTGACCGTCAGCCACGCCAACAGCCTCGACATTCTGCCCACCCTTGAGCCGCATCAGCACAGTCTGTTATTGCTCGGGGATCGGTACAACATGACCCCGCGCCAGATCCATCAGGTGCTGAACTGGACCCGGGCCGGCGGACGTCTTTTGTTTGTTGCCCAGTCGCTGTGGGATGAAAAGACCGACCAAAGCAATGACCTGTTGCTCGACCGGGTGCAGCTGCACCAGTCGCTGAGCAAAGACCTCAAGGACCCGCCGCCCGCTATCGACGACGATCCTTACCCCAAGCTGACCAAGCTGTATCTGGAAGACGAAAACGCGCCGGCCTACGCCGGTTTTGATACCGCATTCCATCTCGACGACCCGAAAAACCTCGCGCAAGCCTGGGCCAACAGCGGCAAAGCCACGCACATGATGCAGCTCAATCACGGGCTCGGGTCGATCACCGTGGTCACCGACGCCGACCTGTGGAAAACCCCGGCCATCGACCAGTACGACAACGCCTGGCTGCTCTGGTACCTGACCGCGGACACGAACGTGACCCTGCTGTTCAACACCGATCACGACAGTCTGCTGACCTTGCTTCTGCGCTATTTCCCTCAAGCATTGGTCGCCCTTTTTGCCCTGATCGGTCTTGGCGTCTGGCACGTCGGCGTGCGCCAGGGTCCGCTGCTGGAACCGGCCCCGAGAGCCCGCCGCCAACTTCAGGAACACTTGCGCGCCAGCGCCGATTTCATGCTGCGCAGAAACGGTCAGCAGCACCTGGTGCAAGCCTTGCAGCACGACATCTTGCGTCGTGTGCGGCGCCGTCATCCCGGTTTCGAACAACTCGGCGTTGCCGAACAATGGCTGGTGCTCGCACGCCTTACCGGCCAACCCACACGCGCTATCAGCCAGGCCATGAGCCCGCGACCGAAGCAGCGGCAGTCCAGCGCTGAATTCAGCCGTCAGGTCGCCCACCTGCAAACCTTGAGGAACGCCTTATGATCTGACACCTTGCAAACGTTAGATTCCCACTATATTAGAAATAGCCCCTTACCACCTCATAGCCAGAGCTGGTGATTAAGGGGCGATCTAATGGCCCTGAATCTGTTTAAGCAGACAAAAGGGATTGGGTGTCTGGTCAGTGCAGGGGATGGCAGATGGAGCTTGTGAGGGCTACTCAAGATTTTGTGATTGCTGGGCAACCCTACCCGGGGTTCCCCATTCTTCTGTGGGATTCGATGGAGAGTTGCGTCCCCGCCAATCAGTTCTTTCGCCATTACCTGCTACGCGGGGAGATCGGGTCTAATCGTTCCTGGCCCAGTACTGGGCGCGCTCTTTACGATTTCTTCAGCTTCCTCCAAGCCCATGAGTTGGACTGGCGCGACGTTGATCGTGGCGAGGCGAAGAGTCTGGTGGCAGCCTATCGGGACTATTGCCTGACAACGTGCAAACTGGCACGGAACACCACTCGCCAGCGCTTGACTTACATCTGCAAGTTCTACAAGTACGCCCTCAAGGAGGGGTGGGTGAAACGCCTGCCCTTCACCTATGAGTTACGCGTCGTAAGGCGCGAAACAAACTTTCTTGCGCACGTCGACGCCAGTGGCGGCAAGGTTTGCAGTGGTCTAATTTCCCCGGACACCCCGATAGGTGGAAAATACACCTATTGAGGAGTTCTCCATGACCGACAAACGCAAAGTATTCGACGACAGCTTCAAGCTGGAAGTTGTAAAGATGATCCGAGGGCAAAATCTGAGTGTTGCTCAAGTCTGCGGTGAGCAGGGGCTGATTCACTGCGCTATACCCAGGCACTAATCACTCAGATGGCCCAGACGGCGGTGTGCAATCGCCATCATTCTATCGATCAGCAGCTGTGTCGCTGGCTCCTGCTCTCTCTTGATCGTCTGCCCAGCAATCAGTTGACAATGACCCAAGAGCTGATCGCCAACATGCTGGGTGTGCGTCGCGAGGGAGTTACCGAAGCTGCAGGTAAACTGCAACGCCTCGGTGTGATCGAGTACTATCGAGGTGAACGAGCCCTTCTGGAGCAACTTAGCTGCGAATGCTACGCCGTGGTGAAAACCGAAACCGATCTGCTATTGCCCTATCTACCTCGTAAGGCTTAATCGGCATGACATTTTCCCTTGGTCGTTGGCGGCCCATATACGCTGGACGCTGGCCGGTGAGATACCGGCGACTCGCGCCATGCTTCGACAGCTCCAGCGAGGCTGACCAATACGCAGCTGAGTGACTTGCTCAAGGAGCTGTTTCAACGCTTCGGCCAGCAGGGATGGCTTGCGACCTCGTCCGGGCAGATCTACCAGGCCTTGTAGACGCAGCTCTTGAAAACGCTTGCACCAGCGGGTGACTGAAACAACGGAGAGACCGGTCAACTGGGCAATCTCGTTACGAGAACAACCTCAAGTGGCTAGCAAAATTACCCGCTCCCGACGACCGTCACGCTGACTGATCTTATGCGCCTACTCAGTTCAATCAGTTCATCGTCACTGAGCACGATGTTCTGAGAGTTCATGTGATCACTGTGAGATTCGCGCGACTAGCGCCACACAGAGCTTAAGCGTAGACACACCGATGATATCTATTTAACACCCCAGCATGACTTGGTCTCATGAACAGCAATGAACGGCTAAATCGCGAAGGGCGTAGCTTGAGGTAGAGTCGGAAAATACTGAAGCAACATGCAGCTGCCAGTGCAGGTTTTCCGCGGTAGCTCCTGGCCTTCCTCAGGATAATCCTTCGCTTATGTGGCCCTGGCTGTACACCCAGCGAGAGAGGCGCCTTGATCTGGTAGTTGCCGAATTCATTTGCCGGCACATCAAACTCTCGATTCAAGACGTTCGGAATGTCAGGCCGCTCGACTGTCGCCTGTTTGTACGCGTGTGATCCCGGTTGTTTGATGACTAACGCCAGTTCCCGCATCAGGCCACTCACGACTGCTGCGCCTCTGTTTTTCAGACATGCTCTTCCACGCGCTCAACCCTGTGCTTTTCTTCGCGCCATTGCATCGCGTCCGCGCAACAGAAGGCGTGTCGCCCGTTGATTTCTAGCGCAGAGGTGAAGAAGAACTGCCCCACGGTTAGCTCGCCGACCGCATAAATCTGCCGTGCCGAGCCCGTCCGGCCCTGAATGCGGTAGGTATCCGGGTCGACGCAGATGCCACCCATAGGATGACAGGTGGCCGTGCCGTTCTTGATCAGCGAGCCCAGCAAGGTCGACTCAATGAGGTTCGCATCTCGAGGAAAGCCAGTTGCGTAGATCACCCGATCATAGACATGCTCCCAGCCAGCCCCGCGAATGCTCAGTCCCGGCACATCAACTGGCTCGGGCGCGGCGAACGCACCGGGGACGAACTCCAGCTGGCCGCTTCGCAGGTAACCGAGGATCTTGCGCGCGTTTTCCGCCGGGATGGAGACGCGGTAAGCCATGAAGAAGCTAAAATACTCTCTCATGAACCTGGCTTGTGCAGTGTCGTCCAGTGCCTGCCAAAGGTGTTCGATGAAGCCGTTGGTTGCATAGAGGATGGCCTGCCAGATACGCGGAGCTTGCGAGACATTGATCTCGTTCTCGATGAAGCTAATGACGTCGGCCGGCGGTGCTGGCAGAGGGATCACAGCACTCGTCGAGGCCGGGTCGTGGGCGGCCAGTTCCTTGCGAAACAGTGCGACCAGATCACTGATCTGCAACGGCCCGTTTTGCGCGACCAGCGCGCGAACACCCTCGCGGGTCAGGTGCTTGAGCTCGACGCGCTCCTGGGTTCCGCGAACCACGGGGAAATAGCCGCTACGCGAATGCATGCGAATCAACTCGCGATGCCCGCCTTCAATCAGCGCGATCACCGTGTCGATGGCGCTCAACCGCGCACCGATTACGGCCACCCGCTCGCCCGGAGAAATTGTCTTCAGCAGGCGCGCAACCGGATAGGGTGTCGCCAGGACGCGCTCGTCGTGCTTGTCGGGATCAATTTTCTTGGCCAACGGCCCGCAGAACAGCAAGACCTTGTGCGTGGCGATACTCAGCCCGCATCGCGTCCGCACGGTCTCCATTCCGTCAATCAGATCGATAGCGCAGACCTCGGCATTCATCAGCACCAATTGGCAGCCGAGCGAGGCGCCACGCAATACGATCTTCTTGATCTGGTCCTGCAGGTAAACGCCGAACAAGGCCCGCGGAGCAAAGCTCTCCTGGGTCGGACGAAACTCGGGAAAGGCATGCCGCCACGCCGCGGGATGGTCCTCCAACCAGCGCTGGAAATGACCAGGGAGATGCGGATAGGGCGTAATGAAACCTGTCTTGGTATTGAGGATGTTGCTCTGCAGATCAGCCTCATAAGCCGCGCCGCGCCCGAAGTCTTCGCGTTTTTCGAAGATGTAAATGATCCCGGCCGGTGCGTTGCATGCAGCGACTCGATCCAGGTGACGTTGCAGGAATGCGATAGCCGTCGCGCCGCAGCCTACGATTGCAAAGGCATTTTTCATCAAGGTATTTCCTTATATTAAACCGCTTCCCTTACGTGTGTTTCGGCCCGGCAGCAGACGTGGCGTAGCCAGCCACTCCCCCTTCCAGAAGAACGCAGAGCAGCTCGCGGATATCCGATTCAGGACACTCCAGCGTCGCCAAACCTCGCCCTTGTCAGACCGGTATCACGAAATGGCAGACAGGAACTCTCTCAAGCGCGCGGCCCCGGACCTGACCTGCTCGGCATCGCCGGAGTACGACAATCGCGCATGACCCGGCGCACCAAAAAAGCTGCCGGGAATCAGCGCGACGCCGTATTCCTCCAGCAGCAAGGCGCAAAATGCCTCGTCATCGGCGATCAATCTGCCATGCAGGGATTTGCCCAGGGTATGGCTGATATCCATGAACAGATAAAACGCCCCCGATGGTTGGCAGAACCTCAGGTGTGGCGCTCCCTGCAAGTCGGCGAGCAATGCCTGGCGTTGGCTGTACAAGCGGTCTCTTGCTGCGTAGGAGAATGCCTGGTCACCGCTGAAGGCCGCCCCTGCCGCAGCCGCCGGGATCGGTGGGATATTCGAGATCGAGTTAGAATTGAGCGTGGTGACTGCCGCGGCAATCCGTTCATTGGCCGCCAACAGCCCGACCCGCCAGCCCGGCATCCCATAGAGCTTGGATACGCTATCGATCTTGATGATGCGGTCACTCAGATCCGGTGCAACCGAAAGCAGACTGGGGCAGCTATCCATGTCGTAGACGAATCGCTGATAGACGTCATCGGAAATGATCCAGACATCCTTTTTACGCAGCACCTCTGCCAACGCAGCGAGTTCCTCGGCGGAATACACGGCGCCGGTAGGGTTGCCCGGCGAGTTCAGCATGACCACCCGTACCTCGTCGGACAAGGCATCTTCAAGGGCTTGCGCCGTCATCTTGAAATCGGTTTGCGCCGAGCAGGTGACGTTGACCACGCCCGCTCCGACCAGATCGGCAATGTCGAAATAGGTCGGCCAGCAAGGGGTGGACACGAGGATCTCGTCGCCGGGGCGGATGATCGCGCGTAGCACACTGAACAACAGGTGCTTGGCGCCGAGGCCGGCCACCAGATTCTGCTCGCGATAGTGGGTGAACCCCTGTCCGTGCAGGTAACCCAGATACGCCGCCAGCAGCGCTTCATCTCCGCGGCTCGAGCCATACCCGCCGGTGTGCTCGCAGGCAGCCTTGACGGCCGCCTCGACGATATGCGGCGCCGGAAGAAAACCCGGCACACCGACACCGAGATCGATCACAGGATGCAGCGTTTCCCTTACCTTCTGAACGACGCCCAGGATCGGGCAAAACCGTGCAAATTCGAGATCTGGCGAAAGAGTAGGCATAAAAGTCTCTCCGTTACGCTGAGTCAGGCTGCGCGTTCGGTCACGCGGCCTCGGGCCATGAGCGCGGCCATGTGGGTTGCGGTCGCAGTGATGATATCGAGGTTGCCGGCGCTTGGATCGAGAAAGTCCCCTGCCCCCTCAACGCGTACCATGGTGAACAAACGTCCCTCGCTGTAATGCAGATCGACGATCACCTGATACCCAGGCACGGCAGACTGTACCTGGGTCACGGCACGTTCCACTTCACGGCGGGTGGCGGCCAGATCAACCGTCTCGATCAGCGCCGAAACCGCGGTCTGCATAAAGACATTCGGCTTGGCCGGATTGATATTGAGGATCGCCTTGACGTCCTTGCAGCCGGTGAAATGGCTCAGCGCATTCTCGGTGGTAGTGATGTAGTTGCTCAGGTTTCGCCGAGTGGCCGGGCCGGCGCTTTCGGCGCTGATCGAGGACACCACTTCGATGTAGCGCACGCCCGGATTAGCCCGGGCGATCGCGGCCGCAAGCGGGATGGAAGCCTGGCCACCACAGGTGATCATGTTGATATTGCTCGCCTCGGTCAGCTCCACGCCGTTGAGGGACGGCACGCACAACGCGCCCAGAGAGGCCGGGGTCAGGTTGATGATCGCTTTCCCGGCCTCGATCAGGCGCAGTGCGTGGGCTTCATGGTCGGCCGCCGAGGTGGCATCGAACACCAGATCAAATTCGTTGATCCGGGCAAACAGGCCTTCGATGCCGTCCGCAGTGGTGGCGACCCCGCGCTCACGGGCGAACGTAAGGCCGGATGAGTGCAGGGAGCGACCGGCAACCAGCGTGCAATCCAGATCCGGATGGGCGAGCACCTTGCACAGGATGTCGCAGCCGATATTGCCACTGCCGATGATGGCGGTTTTCAAAGTCATTTTTCCAGCTCCAGAGTCAGGCGACGACGGGTTGAGAAAGGCGGCTGGCCACCGAGATGATCAGGTCTTCCTGGCCGGCCACGGCGTTGCATCGCGCAAGCTCTTCATAGATTTTTCGCGGCTCGACGCGAAATTCCGCCGCCGCGCGCGCGACGTGCTTCTCGAACCCGCTGCAAACGCCGTAGAGGCCGCTGATCAGATTGGCAGTCTTCACCACCGTGGGAGTCCTGACCGGCGCGAAATCCTCAAGGCTCTCGACGGCGCGGCAAAGGTCAAAGACCTTCACCCCGGTCTCGAACTTGTAGCGCTCGAGCACCGCGCACAGCACCTCCAGCTGGGTATTGCCGGCACCCGCGCCGAATCCGCGCATGCAGCCGTCAATGATGGTCGCCCCGGCCTGGGCGGCAGCCAGCGAGTTGGCGACCGCCAGGCCAAGATTGTTGTGGCCATGGAAACCCACGGGAATGGCGAGCTCCCTGACCAGCAGGCCGATCTTTTCGCGGGTGCTGTCCGGGTCAAAGTGACCCGCCGAATCCATCAGAACCAGGGCATTGGCGCCATAGCCCTGCTGCTTCAATGCTTCTTCGAGCAGCGTCTCGGGGCTGGCCATGTGGGTCATCATCAGCACGCCCTGGACGTACGCGCCCTTGGCCCGCGCATGTTCGATGTAGCTCTCAGTCAGGCTGGCCTCGGTGCAATGGGACGCGATGCGCAGCACGTCGACGCCGATCTGCAGTGCGGTATCGATGTCGCTCAGCCTGGCAAACCCGGGAATCATATGGATGCCGAGTCTGGAATGCGTCAGGTTGGCTCGCGCCGTTTCGAGCATCTCGCTGTCTTTGTAGCGCGCAAGTCCGAGTTGCAGGGAGGACGCACCCAGGCCATTTCCGTGGCCGACTTCTACAACGCTGAGGCCGCAGCCATCGACAGCCTGGCAGTAGGAGGCAATATCCTCCAGGCTCAGCGAATGGGAGACAGCATGATTTCCGTCGCGCAGCGTTGGGTCGTGAATAGCAATACTCATCGAGATCAAATCCTTGTCATTCGAAGTTTTTTGCAGCAATTACTGTTCTGGCTGCGGGTTTTCCTGCAGCAGCCGTTTGGGCAGGAACGCCGGCGAAATATGGATGATCGACATCCGCACCACGTGATTGAGCATCACGAAGGCAGGATCGAGCTTGAGCAGCAAAGCCGCTGCGGTCATCACCTCAACACCGCCAGGAACCCACGACATGAACAGCGAAAGGAACGGCTTGCCGGTCAGCTTGCTGAACGCGAAGGCAACCAGCAGTGTCGTGCAGAACGTCAGGGCGGTGACCACCAGACCGGCGCGGATGTAGCGCACGAAATCCTTGAGCGTGATGTCCTTGAGGCGAATGCCGATCAGGCCGCCGAGTAAGATCAGCGCAACGATTGCCAGCGGATCGGGAACATGCAGATGGACTTGAGGAAAACCGACGTTGACCGCGGCGGAGCAAATCAGCCCGGTCAACATGTAAGGCGCGGGAACATCGAAGCGCTCCAGCAGATAACCGGCGACCACAGCCGCGATCGCCGGAGGGATCACGCCAAGGTAATCATCAAACGAGCCCAGCACCGGCGCCGCGCTTTCGGAGTGCCCACCGGCAATGATCGTCACCACCAGCAACAGCGCGAGTAAACGGACAATGTGCACGAACGCAATGCGCCCGGAGGCCGGGCCCTCCTCTCCCGAGACCGTCATCACCGCCGCCATTGCGCCGGGAATGGACCCGAGCAGGCTTTCTATATGCCCCCAGCGCTCCATGCGCCGCAGCCAGTTGTAGCCGACGAAAATCTGCGTGGTCATGCAGATGAGCAAACCGACCAGAATGCTGAAATCCGTCAACTCATGCATCATCGAGGCGGTGACGATGGAGCCGACACTGACCCCGAGCAGCAACTGCACGGTGGCCACGAACGGATACGGCATGCGCATTCGCACGCCAATTTTGCTGAGCGCCGTGACCAGGCAGATCGCGCCGATCAGCTCACCAAGCGGAAGCCCGGTCATGTAACCGAGCCATGCGCCCAGGGCCGCCACGGGAATCGGGATAAGGCTTTCGAACACAGTCGTCATTGGATATCCACTTTTCTGCAGGCGTGACGATTCCGTCCAGCTCAGGAAGGTCAGCTCAATTAATGTCGAAAGGGTGTGCGGTAAGGTCTATATCACGGCGGCGATTTCGCTGCCCGACCAGTCGCAACTCTCGTGGAACCAGGCTTCGACCTGATGCAGCTTGTCGCGCAACTCGGCCTCATCCTGGCCTGCCACGATGGCGTTGAGGATTTCCGAGTTGGTGAATTCCATGCCGCCATAGGAGGTCATCTTCCTGGCGGAAATTCGGTACTCCAGGACACCGTAGAGCGGGCAGGTTTGCGGGACGTCGCGCAGCAGACCGACCCGCGGCGGGATGCTGATATGCCCGACCATCCGCAGCGGCGCGGCCATTGGCTCAGGGCGGTAGAACGGATCATGCAGCGCGCGCAGGAAGCTCATCCGCGGATCAATGCCCCAGGCGTGGGTCAGCTCCTGATTGAAGAACACCCCACCCAACCGCGAGGCGATTTCGCAGAGGACGATCTCGTCATTTCCATCCACGAAAAGTTCGAGATGAAACAGCATGGTCGGATCGGATGGCAGCACATCTTCGACCAGCGAACGCGCATAGCGAACCAGCCTGTCGCGCATCGGGTTGTCGGCGTCGAGCATGTGCAGGTCATGTGATTTGCCGCCGAGAAAATCCAGAGCCGAGGTCATGACCCGAACCGGTGAAACCAGGATCGGACGGCCATCGATGTACAGGCCATTGACGATGTAATGGCTGCCACGTACATAGCTCTCGATCATCAGGTTGTGGAACGTGCTTGAAGTGCGCCCGGCCAGCCATTCCCGCAGCTGCTGCGCGTCGTCGAGCACCTCCACGCCGTTCGAGCCGCGGCCATCGCGAGGCTTGATGACCACCGGGAAACCAAAGCGCTCGCTGAAGCGAACCGCTTCCGTGGCATTGCTGATCGATGCCATTTCGGCGATGGCAAACCCGCAGTCCCTGGCGCGTTGCTTCATCAGGAACTTGTCCCGGTAAAACGAGGCTCGATCCTCGGCATCCAGCGTAATCCCGAGCCGATCATTGATGCGCGCCACCCGCAGCACATCGATCTCGGCAAGCGCCACACACAGCGGCGCATGGAGCTCCCGTGCAAGCTCATAGACATCGATCTCGACCAGCGCGCTGTCGTTAAAGTTGTCGAAGAGCTGGAAGCGGACGGTATGGCCCAGATGCGCCGCAATGTCTTGAGATCGCGAGGCGCAGCTCAACAGCATGCCTCCCTGGCCAAGCGCGGCAGACCAGTTCGCGGCAGAGTGCTGGAGAAGAATTTTCGGCGGGCAAAAAACAATGAGCTGCATACGGCTTTCCTTGCAATCTTCCATAGTTTGTAAATCTCCAACTTCAGGTACATCAAATCCACGCCGGATCCGGAGCTTCAGTATCTTGAGAAAAACCTGAAGTAAAGGCCAATACCGATTCCGTCGTTATTGATACTTTCCCAAGCGCTGTTCAGGTCGTTGTCTGTCAGCCCAGGTATTGGCCGCACTCACGCATCACCGCAGCCTTGCGCTGCAGGTATTGGCCGAAGATTTCCCGGGCGGCGGACTTGACCACCGCGATGCCCATGACATCGACGAACTCCTCGACCGCTGTAACCGCGTGGGCGAAGTGATTGCTTTCAGTGCCGCCGGTGTGCACGGTGACCCAGGCAACAGTGGCCCGTACCTTCGCGGGCGGCACGCCCATGTCGCGTTCGAACCATTGCTTGAACAGCGGATGAATGAACTCCACTTCACCGTGGGTGTAGACCTCGTGAACCAGGGTGACCAACAGCCCCTGCAACAGGTCGCGGTCACGCAGGCGTCGCGCGTCCGTCCAGTCCTTGAAGGCCTGCGCCGACGGCAGGCAGTTGTCTTTCAGCAGCCACTGATCGTCACCGCAGATCGGCGTTGCCATGTTGTAAAAAAGCTCGGAATGCAGCGTGTTGCTCAGTGCGCCGAGGTCCTCGTCGGTGATCCGTTGCAGGCTGCCGCAGACCCGGTAGAGCCGTTGCGCCACGTCGCCCCACTGCTCGGAGCGCGCCAGCAGCGTGATGCGGTTGGCCAAGCCGGACACACTGGCGGCCGAGTTGTTGGTTTTCGACCAACTGCCAAAGAACTTGCGCAACTGCGGCGCAGCATGGCGGCGCGAGGTGAGCGTCTGGAACGTACTTTCGATGTCCAGCAGTTCCGATTCCTGGCTGCGAAACGCATCCACCAACGCTTGCTTCAGAACCCCGACCGGCATCAGCTCCAGCACCGGCTCTATCACGCTCAACAACTGGCTTTGCAGCGTCAGCAGGTTATTCACGGTCATCTCACTTTTTTCCTTGTTGGATGATGATTTCAGGCACATTCACGGGCGCGGGAGCGGCGATGACGGCAATGGGGAATACTTCCAACCCCCCCGCACGATCAGCAGCGGCAGCAACTGGAAAACCGCGATCAACGCGATACAGCCAGGCCAGCCCCATTGCTCCCACAGCACGCCAGGCACAAAGGCGCCGAAGCTGCCGCCCAGGTAGTAGCAGGTCAGATACACGCCCACGGCGCCGGCCTTGTTTTGCCGGGCATGGGCGGTGATAAAGGCATTGGCCGCGGACTGGGCGAGGAACACGCCGGTGCAACTGAGCGCCAGACCGACAACGATCAGCCACAACGATGGCCACAGGGTCAGCACCGAGCCGCTGACGCCCAGCCATGCCGCCACCCTCACCAATTCACTTCGAGGCCGGGCCTTGCTCATGCGCCCGGCGATCGGCACCACCACCAGTGCCAGCAGGAACACCGCATAAATCGAACCGAGCGCAGCGGTGCCCAGCGCAAACGGCGCCCGACTCAGGTGTAAGCCGACATAGGTAAACATCGCGACCTGGGCGAACAGCACGCAGAAACCCACGGCGTAGGTGACCAGCAACGGCCTGCTTAGCAATTCGCTGCGCATTGCCTGGCGATCGGCAGGCGTTTGTACGGGTGACCGAAGGTTGCGCGGCAACAGCAGGAAAATCCCCAGACCGATGATCAGATTCAAGCCGGCCAGCACTGCCAGCGCCAGGCGCCAATCATCGAACTCGGTCACCAGGCCGGACAAAAAGCGTCCGCTAAAGCCGCCCAGAACCGTACCGGCGATATACAGGCTGGTCATTTCCGTCACGGCCCCGCCGCTCCAGCGCACGCCGATGTAGGCAACGCTGGTGGCAAACACCACCGGAATCAGCATGCCTTGCACCGCTCGCCAGAGCAGCAGCTCGCTGAAACTGCCCGAGCAGGCCGCCATCACCGCAGGCAGTGCCAGCGATATCGCGGCCACGGCGATGACCCGGTGCTGCTCGCCCCACGCAGTCAACCGGCCGACAAAGGGGGCGGTGATTGCCACGGCCAGGGTGGTGACGGTGATGCTCCAGCTCGCTTGCCTGGCGGAAATGTGAAACGCCGCGGCCAACTCGTTGAGCAGCCCTTGAGTGGCATAAAGGTTGATAAAAGCGGCGCACCCAGCCAGAAACAAGGCAACTCGAGGACAACTCACGCGATGATTCCCAAGATTATTTGTAATATTTTTAAACAAATTTATAAGATAGGCCGTCGAAAGGATCCAATACCTATTTCAGACCGATTGATACCTCAAGGATGACGATGATTGACCTCCGCCGCCTGCGCTACTTCCTGATCGTCAGCGAAGAGTTGCACTTTGGCCGTGCCGCGGCACGCCTGCACATTGCCCAGCCGCCACTGACGCGGCAGATTTCGGCACTGGAGGCGGAACTGGGCTTTCGCCTGTTCGATCGCAGCACCCGCAACGTCACGCTCACCTCCGAGGGCCGGCACTTTCTGCCCTACGCCCGGGCGGTGCTGGAGCAAGTCGATCTGACGGCGAGCATTACCAGCAAGCTGGCGGCGGGTTCCGCTGGTCATCTGGCGGTGGGCTACGCCAGTTCGATTGCGCTGTCGGACATCTTCAGCCAGACCATTCAGGCCTTCTGCTCGGCGTATCCGGATGTGCAACTGACCGTGGAAGAAGGCGCGTCCAGCACCCAATGGTCGCAGCTCATCGAGGGACGTCTGGATATCGGCATGAGTCGTATGCAGCCGCCCGCCGAAGATGCCGAGATTCAAGCCATCTGCCTGGACAACGAGCCGCTGGTCGCGGCCATTGCCAGTGACAGCCCGCTCGCCCGGCAAGAACAGGTGACACTCGCAGAGCTGAGCGCCTACCCGTTGATCGCCTTCCCGACCGACTACGGTTCCGGATTGAACGAGATCATCGAGGCGCTATATCGGCGCCAGGCGCTGATACCGCTGCCCGCGCCGAAGGGCAAGCAGATAACCTCGATCATCGCCCTGGTCGCCGCAGGCCGTGGCGTCGCCGTGGTGCCCCAGTGCACCCAGACCCTGGTCAAGCGCGGCGTGACCTATCGGCCCTTGGCCGAACCCGGAGCCACCGCACCCTTGCTGGTATTGACGCGCAAACGGGAGCGCAGCCCGCTGGTCAAGGCATTTGTCGAAATCATCGAGCAGACCCTGCGAGCGAAGTGAATGATTTGAGTGGCTGGATGGGCGGTGTGACAAACAATCACCACCCCTGGAGATCTGCGTGTTGGGGGTGCGGTAGAAATCTTGGACTACCTGGAGGTAGTTCATGTATTCATACGAAGACCGCATCAGAGCGGTCAAGCTCTACATCAAACTGGGGAAGCACACCGGGGCAACTATTCGTCAGTTGGGCTACCCGACGAAGAACTCTCTGAAGAGTTGGCATGAAGAGTACGAGCGATGCCTCGACCTGTCGCGTGGCTACGTGATCTTCAAGCCGAAGTACTCACTGGCCCAAAGGGAAAAGGCTGTCGGGTACTATCTTGACCACGGGCGCTGCATCGCCTCCACCATCAAGGCTTTGGGCTACCCGGCACGGGATTCGTTGCGTGCCTGGATTTACAAATTGCACCCCGAACTGCACACGCGCGTCGTTAGTCGATCTGGCGGGCTAGCACGCCCGCCAGCGATGAAGCAGGCTGCTGTCATCGCGCTGTGCACGCGACAAGAAAGTGCGAACGCCGTCGCTCAAAAGCTGGGCGTGTGCAGGCCGACCTTGTACAACTGGAAAAATCAGCTACTCGGCCTAGAGGCATCCGCATCCATGAAACGCCGACAAAAAACTCCATCGTCACCGGAGCGAGAAGAGTTGGAGCGGCAACTTGAATCTCTTCGGCTCGACGTGCGCCGTCTACAACTTGAGCACGACCTGTTGATGAAGGCGAATGAACTCATAAAAAAAGAGATGGGCATCAACGGGCAAGTCCTGACCAATCGGGAGAAGACATTGCTGGCTGATGCCCTAAGACAGACATACCCCTTGTCAGAGCTGCTTGAAGCGCTGGGCTTAGCCCGAAGCTCCTATTTCTATCATCGAGCCCGAATGCAGGTCGCGGAAAAGTACACCGAAGTGCGTCGTGCCATGGCGGACATTTTCGAGCTCAATCATCGCTGCTATGGCTACCGCCGGATGCGGGCTTCGCTGAGCAGGCAGCGTGTGCGTCTGTCAGAGAAGACCTTCCTCTTGTCTTTGACTCATGTGGTCACCCCGTTATGTGAGGATGCGAAAACCGCACCCTGGTACTGCCAAAGCCCGCGACATTGGCGGGCTGATGGTGCAGCGGATTTTCCGTTAACTCAGTGGATCGGGTTGTGAGCTGAAAAAAAAACGTTCCAGTGCCTCGCCGTAGTCCGCAGACACCAAAGACAGGTTGTTGCCGTTCACTAACCATCCTGCTACCAGTGCGGTACCTACAGGGAGTTGTAGATGTGTATTATCAAATGACTTGGTCATATAGGTACTTTTGCCGTCCACAATCTTGACCGTGGCTATGCCGTGCTTTTTGGCGTATTCCAAAGCGCCGGATTGAAAACCCGATGTTGTGAACAGCGCTCCTTTTTGAGCACCTATTGAACGCATCCTGTCATGCAATATTTGCAGCGTTTCACGCTTGATCGCGCTTTTGTAATGTTTGCATTCCACAAGCACTAAAAAGTCCATACCAAACGCTGAAAATCTTGCGGAAACGTCAACCTCCTATTCACCATCTACACCTTGGATCAGCTCCTGATGCTCCGATCTGTAATCAAGCACCTTATGCCCCATCGCATCCAGCATGGCACGCACGTGCTGCTCAAATTCGGTCGGAGTGAGCGTTGGTGATGGATCGTCTGAATTAATCAATGCTGCCTCCAACAGTCATAGCAAAGTGCAGTGGTGTAGAGCGGAATTTCCATATTAATGCTGACTAGCGGATAGAGTTACCGATGTCACTATGCCAGTGCAAGCTCGAAAGCGCGGCGGATAACCTCGATGTCAACAGTTAGATACGGCTTGCTGTGGTCGAGACAAGCATGCCCGAGGATAGATCTCTAGCAAGATCGCCGGATGGTAGGCCGGAAGACCCGTTGCAGCAGGATCAACACCTTCAAACCCAAGCGCACCCAAGTGGATTTCATGCACGAAAGCTCGACCAGTTAAACTAGATTTTCTTCGGTTATGTAATCGATTCTGAAATCGCGTGCCCTCTGACCGTCATAGACTAACCTCCACCTCTGACGAACGCTCAAAGGAGGGGTTGCCATGGATTGCAATGAGGCAGATTGGCAGTCACTCACTCGTTCCACGCGTAAAAAAACGTGAAAAAAAGTTAGATTAGGTAAGTGACTGATTTATGGAAGATAAAACACATGTAACTGTTAACAAGGCTCCAGAAGCAACGAGTGAACAGATCGAGCCCGGCGCACTGAGCCACGCCGCGCAGCAACGCCAGCGCGCCAGCCAGTTGGCCCAAGCAGTCAGAACTGAACTGCAAAAAGCCGTGATCGGCCAGAACACCGTGATCGACGACGTCCTCACCGCGCTGATCGCCGGTGGCCACGTACTGCTCGAAGGCGTTCCGGGGCTGGGCAAGACATTGTTGGTACGCGCCCTCGCCCGCTGTTTCGGCGGCGAGTTCGCACGTATCCAGTTCACCCCGGACCTGATGCCCAGCGACGTCACCGGGCATGCGGTGTACGACCTGCAAACCGAGCAGTTCAAACTGCGCAAAGGTCCGTTGTTCACTAACCTTTTGCTAGCCGACGAGATCAACCGCGCCCCGGCGAAAACTCAGGCCGCGCTGCTCGAAGCCATGCAGGAACGGCAAGTCACGCTCGAAGGCCGCGCCCTGCCCATCGTGCAACCGTTCATGGTGCTCGCCACACAAAACCCCATCGAACAGGAAGGCACTTACCCGCTGCCGGAAGCCGAGCTTGATCGCTTCATGCTCAAGGTGCGCATGGACTACCCCGACGCCGATCAGGAGCTGAACATGGTCCGCCAGGTCAGCCGCTCGACCCGGGCCGACATGCTTGATGTGCAACCGCTGCGCACCGTCCTGCAAGCCAAGGATGTGCTGGCCTTGCAGCGCATCGCCAGTGATCTGCCGCTGGACGATCAGGTGCTCGACTATGCTGTGCGCCTGGCCCGCACCACCCGCTCCTGGCCGGGCCTGACCCTCGGCGCCGGGCCACGGGCCTCCATTGCCCTGGTGCGTTGCGCTCGGGCACGAGCCTTGTTGCGCGGTGGCGAGTTCGTGATCCCGGATGACATCAAAGGCTGCGCCCTGGCGGTGCTGCGCCATCGCGTGCGGATTGCGCCGGAGCTGGACATCGAAGGGCTGGACGTCGATCAAGTGCTCAAGCAACTGCTCGATCAAGTGCCGGCGCCACGTTTGTGAAACCCTCGCGCCTGCTGTTGATCTGGCTCGCCTTGTTGCTAGCCATCGGCATCGTGCTGGGCGCGTTGCGGGCATTGGAATTCGCGGTTCCCTCGAGCCTGTTGTCGATCAATTGGGGATTGCTGCTGGCACTGCTGGCCTTGGCGATACTCGACGGCATCCGTCTCAAACGACTGCCCTCGCCCCGCCTCCAACGACAAATGCCCGGTAGCCTCGCACTCGGTCGATGGGGTGAAGTGCGACTGGAGATCGAGCATGATTTTGCACAACCACTGACCGTACAGATTTTCGACCATGTACCGGAAGGCCTGAGCTTCGAATACCTGCCCCTGTCGGTCGAATTGCAGCCCGGCCAGCACAGCCAGATCGGCTATCGTCTGCGCCCTCTGAAGCGCGGTCACTTCACTTTCGAACAGTGCGAAATCAGCCTGCCGAGCCCTTTGGGATTGTGGTCCGGCAAACGCCTGCTCAACGTGGTCGACAATACCCGCGTCTACCCGGACTTCGCCCGTCTCTACGGCGGCCAACTGTTGGCGGTGGACAACTGGCTCAGCCAGCTTGGCGTGCGCCAGCGGCAACGTCGCGGCCTGGGTCTGGAGTTTCATCAACTGCGTGAGTTCCGTGAAGGCGACAGCCTGCGCCAGATCGACTGGAAAGCCACTGCCCGACAACGCACGCCGATTGCTCGCGAGTATCAGGACGAGCGCGATCAGCAGATCATCTTCATGCTCGACTGTGGCCGCCGCATGCGCAGCCAGGATGGCGAACTCGCCCATTTCGATCACGCACTGAATGCCTGCCTGTTGCTCAGCTACGTAGCCCTGCGCCAAGGCGATGCGGTTGGCCTGAGTACCTTCGCCAGCGACCGAGCGCATTACCTCGCCCCGGTCAAAGGCACCGATCAACTCAAGGTACTGCTCAACACCGTCTACGACCTCAACAGCACCCAACGCCCCGCTGATTACCAAGCCGCCGCCAGCCAGTTACTCGCCCGACAAAAACGCCGGGCGCTGGTGGTGCTGGTGACCAACCTGCGAGATGAAGACGACGAAGAACTGTTGAGTGCGGTTAAACGCATGGGTAAACAACACCGAGTGCTGGTGGCGAGTTTGCACGAAGAGATGCTCGACACGGTGCGACAAATGCCGGTGCAAACCCTGGACGAAGCCCTCGCCTACTGCGGCACGGTGGACTACTTGAACGCCAGGGCCGAACTCCATGAGCGGTTGAGTGCTCATGGAGTGCCGGTGCTGGATGTCCGGCCTGCGGAACTGGGCGCGGAACTGGTGACGCAGTATTTGAGTTGGAAAAAAGCCGGTGTTCTTTAAGACCCTGCGCTGTGAATCATTGCCCACCTCTATCCTTTGATGACCACATCGACACCCCAACGTTGCGGCGCCTCACCTGGATTTCTCACTTCGACATACAGCGAGACAGGCTCAACGTCCAACGGCCTCCAATACCGCTTGATCTCACCACGGGCATCCGTTTTGGCCGGCAGGTATGGCGCACCATTCACCGAGACGAAAACCTCTCTGTCTGGCAAAGGCTCTGCAGAGGCTGTTGACACGATCACGGCCGTCATAGAGATGTAGGTACCAGTAAACGCCGGATTAGGCGACGCAGTGACCTCTTTGATTCTGGCATGAACCGGCAACACCTCAATCACCACCGACGCCATGTCCCAGCCTCCGCGCCCTCCTTTCACGGTCGCGACCAACAAATTTTCACCCACCGTCGACAGCTTGAAACTGACCGATGCCACCCCGTCCGGCCCGCTCATCGTCGGCGTCAGTTTGACGCCCGCGTACTCCCACATCACTTCCACCGCTGACAAAGGCCCACCGGTTCGGGCCGACACAATCGTGGCCATGGCCGAAACGGTGTCCCCTGGATAACCCACCGGCTCGGCGCAGACCAGCGACTGAATCTCACGAGGCTCGTTCAAGGTAAACGGCAACGCAATCGACTCCGAGTGAATGGCATCTCCCGCCGTCGCCGTGAGTGGCGTGACACCGGGGACGGTCGGTTTGAAGCTCACTTTCGCCACCCCATAGAAGTCCGTCACGCCGACCTTTTCACCCAGTTCCGGACTGCGCCAGGTCACAGTAACGCCCGCCATCGGCCTGCCGCTGATACCTGAAATCACGGCGACCTGTTCAACAAGTTCCTGCCCCCAATCCAGCGTCTGATAAACGCTGCTGTTCCCGATGATTTTCAGCACCTGTGCCCCCTCACCCAGCGACATCGCGTTCGCCGGCGACAGGCTCGCCAGTCGCTCCGACGACAGGCGCAACGCAAAACTGCCGTCCTTCAAATCGCCAACGTTGAATAGGTACTGCAATCCCGTGTCGTAGAATGACCGGGGCACTCCAAGCCCTTCCGACAAAAACCTGATACCCAGTTCGGCAGGTCCGGTGCCGGTCATTCCTAGCATCAAGGGATGACCAAACAATGGACTGTTACTGGCGGCCTCCAGATCGACAGAATGCTCCCCCTTGCGACGCGGGAAGTAGGTTTTTTCGCCCCACGGCTGGAAGGGTTGCTTGTCAAAACTGACCCTCAGCCCCTCCCACGGATCGCTCGCCAGCGCAGTGACCGTCATGACGCGTTGCTCTTGATAGCCGTCGTAAGGACTCGTCACCAACGCCGCCACCTGATGCTCCGGATTACCGGCTGCTGGTGCAAAAGCAAAACCGGACCAGCCATCCGCCTCGGTTTTCACCACACTCGGGCTCTCCGATGCCACCCATGTCACCGGCACCTGATCCACGGCGCGCTCGGTGAAGTGGGAGAGCACTTGCACCCACATCCACGCCGGTTCCTGTCCGACGACCGGATCCACCGCCGATTCGCGCCATGCCTCGATCCTGACTTTGTTATGCGCCAGTGCCATCGGGTTGGCGGTGGCGACGAAATCCAGCTGAGGCAGTGCCAACGCCAGGGCAAACTGTCCGGGTGCCGGGCTGGCGTTAAAGTCCAACGCCCAGCGGGCGCCGCCGTCACCGATTGCCTGCCGCTGATCCAGTGCAGGTTCGACTTTGGCACCGAGTTGCTCGGCCGGTGTTCCCGACCACAACAGCATCGCCGAAAGGCCTACCAGGGGGCTCAGAGCATTGGGCAAAACGATGAAGCGGTGCAACGCGCCCAAACATGGATACAACGTCTGATTGCCCAGCGCAGACGGTATTTGATCCAGCACCAGAGCCACTTCCTGAGTCAGATCAGGGGATATCAAACGCCCGAACAGCTCACGGTCGACTGACAACGCTTCACTGGTCAATTTCAGTTCGAACAGACCGCTGAGGCTGGTATTGGCCTCAGAGTCGAGCGTCCACTCCAGGCCGCCCACAGGCAATGACCTGGGCGTGCCGATGTCGCTCGGCACCAGCCCGATTGCCGGCGGCGCACTGCGCCAGTTCAACGTCATGTTTTCGTTGATCAAACTGCTGCCGGTCAGTGGCTCGACCTTCAAGGTATGTGACTGGCCGCGCCAGCACAGCAGACCAAGCGCCACCCGGTCGACCTCCACGTTATCGAGCAGGATCCTGACCTCACCCTTCCATGGGCTGGTCGCTAATGCTTTCACGTTGAAAGGCTGTTCCATCGCCACCGCATCTTCATGAGCCCTGACATTGGCGGTGATGACCGTGTCCCCTTCGTTTTGCGGCGTATACAACACATTGGCCCAGCCACCGGCCCCCGTGGTGGTGGAGACGATGCCCTCGGGAGTCGTCCAGTCAACCAGTGCATTGGTGACCGGATCACCGTCGCCATTGATCACGTGGTGTACCACCTGCACCCGCAACAACACACTTTCGCTTTCATCCACCACCGCAAACTTGTTGGCCTCACGCACGTCGCCGATCCTGACCACATTGCGCGCCAGTGACATGAGCTTTTTGGGCGATGGCAGCAAGAGCTTCGAGCAGACCAGAGACAGCTCGAACCGACCGTCAAGGTCATCATCGTTCGTCAGCGTCCAGACTGCGTCGGGCTCATTGACCGGCACTGGCGCTTCAAGCACCGGACTGACGGTAACCCCCAGTTGCTCAGGGGAATCGCCGTTCCATCTCAGCCACACGTCAGTTCCCAGAAGAGGACTGTCGACAGGCAGTTTCACATTGACGGGATAGGTTGAGCCCCGATTGGGATAACCGGTCTTCTCTTCCCACCGCGTCTCGTTGCCCTCGGAAACGGCCAGGACCTCTTTCCACGGATCCGTCGCCAGAACCCGAACCTCCAGCGTCTCGCTTACCACGACGCCAGCGGCGTAATAAAGACTGTCCACCGACGCCTTGACGCTAAACGTACCCTGCGCCGTCGGCACATAGTCAAAATACGCCCAACCATTGTCATCGGTGACGGCAGCGCCTTTGACTCCTTGCGCTTCCACTGTCCAGTTCACCGTCCGCCCGTCGACCGGATACCCGGTGTACCACGACGCTACCCGAACCCCCAGACGCACGGTTTGCCCGTATTCGAGAACCGGGTAATAAGCCGCCTCCAGCACCTCACGAAAGACCAACCGGTGATGGCCCAGCGACACGGCAATCGGGTAAGGATCGGCGTTGTACTTGTTAACCAGGTTCATCTCGAACAGATAGGGCTCCTGGTCACCGATATATGGGCAATCGAGAGACCAGAATGAATCCAGCTGATGATTCACGCCCCAGTCAGGTGTCGCGAGAATGGCGCCCTGCGGATTGTCGTCGCTGATCAACGCCGCTGGGGTGCCCACCCAGACATTGTCCGGTTCAAGCACAAACCCGAGCCGATGAGCGTTGGATGCCGAGGCTCCGAGACACAGATACAACGGCCCCCTCCTGGGTAATGCCTCCTCATCGAGTGTCAGCCCTCGCATCTCCATCGGCCCCAGGTGCAAAGAAATCTTGATCCGGGTAATACGCACCTGCGACGCGTAGTCCCCGAGCTCGTTGGGCGGGCTGAACACGCTGACGGTGATCGTGTCTTGAGCGTGGAACGGCAGATTCAGGTCGACTTCGTACTTGATCGGCTGGAACTTCAGCGGCTGACCATTCTTCAGACGCGCTTGATCTTCCTCCGGATCCGGTGGTTTACCCGGCTGCAACGAGATTTCCAGCGTCTCTGACTGCCCATCGATACTGACGACCAGCTTGCCCGCTTCGATATGCCGCATCTCGCACAGGAAACTGAGCACATACCGAGCTTGTGCGCCAGGGTCTACGGGAATCTTCAGCGCCTGGCTGACCGAAGACTTATTGCCGGCCTTCAGAAAACTAATCCATTCCCCCTCATATTCTTCCGTCGTCGTACCCAACCAGTTCGAGTTAACCGGCCCCGCTTTCCAGTGGCTGCACGACTCCTCGAAATCACCGTTGAGCACAAGACTCTCATTGGCCTGGATAATCGGTTCACTCATGGCTGCCAGCTCCTTGTTTTGGTGTTCTGGGCATCCGTCTCGGCTCGGGTCACCATGTCTTCCACGGCTCGAATGAAGCTCGACTCGCCGGCTTTGGCCGTGTAGCGAATGCGCACAATGATGTCCGTCAAAGACGCGAGCAGGGAGGACTGCGGCTCTTTTTTCGGCCAAGGGCAGTGCACCCGCCACTGAGACACCACCCCGGTGTTTTCGAAAGGGTTGAGCAAGCCTTCATCGGGTTTCATCGCCGTCAGGCCGTTGTCGGCAATGCCCATCGACAAGGCTATTTGCTGACCGCTGCGCAGATTGATTTGCACGTCGGATGGAGCCACAGCGCCATCCGGTTCGTGCAAATACCTCACCGACGCTGCCGATGCCTTGGTTGCCGTCATGCTGCTGATTTGCAACAAAGTGGCCCGCACATCCTGGTAGGGCCCGGTCAGCACCGGCAGATCAACCTCGACCGAGCTGATTTGCCGGCAGTAATGCCCCGGATGATCACGATCAAAAAGCAACTGCGTGAGCCTGAACTCCAGTGTTCCTTGATTCGTCAAGCGATCCAACGCCTCCTTCCAGGTAGCACCGGGCTGCGGATCGATCGTGTCCTCGAACAACTGGCGAAGCGAAACGGTTTTGACCAGTTCCAGCCGTCGCTCATGCCGTTGCAGATACTCACGCTCCATGCGCAGCAAATGCCCGCGCAAGTGCTCGCCTGCGGTCAGGCCGTGACGGTTGTCCAGCCAGACCTGGGGCAACGGAATCTGCGAGTCGTAATCGCCGGTTTCGGCGCTCAGCGAGGCCTGGGCACTGAGACACAAGCTGACGACCGCATCGTACGCCTGGTAGTGCAAGGCCTTGAACTGGCCGAGCAACCAGCCGAACAGTTCGGCATTGGTCGCGCGCTTCTTGATGAAGTTGTAAACCGTCAATGCCTGGCTATTGGCCCTGAGGGTTTGCTCCAGACTGGTTTGGGCAGCTTGCACGGCACTGTTCTGTGCGGTGATTTGCGCATCGACTGCACGGATTTCCGCCAATGCCTGATCGCGTTGCAGTTGCCATTCCTCGCGGCGACGGCGGTAGCCTTCGGTGGCAGCCTGTTTGTCTGCGTCCATTTGCACTACCGACGAGGCGACGCCCAATCCGAAGACAACCGCATCAACAATTTTCTCGAGGCGATGCCCACCATTCGAAAAACCGAAAATGTTGGGCAAAGAGGCAAGCACCGCGCCGGCGGGCTTGATGCTGGCGGCGGCCAACGACAATTGTTTTGACAGATACAGATTTTCCATGACCTCGTACTCAACCGCCGACACATTCTCGGTATAGCGTTGTGCATAGGCATCAGCCCGTTCCTGCGCGACTGTCCGGCTTTGCTCCAGGGCGGTCACGTTCGCTTGCAGTTGGGCGATGGTTTGCTCCTGAACGGTCTTGGCGTAGGCTCCAAGCTCCACCAGATGGTTTTGCTGCATTTCTTCCTGTTCGGCGCGATCCCGTTGCTCAAGCAGGCGCAGCACCTGATTGCCGTACTCCTGCAGCACCTGCACCGCACGCAACGCAGTCTCAAACGTCACGCGCCAACGGAATGCACCGACCACCAGTCGCCCGCCCATCGGTCTTGGCCCGCCAACACCTCCAGCCGCCAGATCGCGCAACAATTGATTGGGATCCGTGGGCGGGCTGAAGAGCGGTATATCCAGTGGCTTGCCATCCAGGGTCAGGTTGTTGCGCAGGTTATGCAGGCGCTGGCCCGGCAAGTCATACAGTGCGAGCAACTGCTCATTGATCGGACAGGTGAACGGTTCGTTTGCCAACAGCCCAAGCTCGGGCGGCGCCTCGGCGGCGGCGGGAAAGTCCGCCAGGCTGAACGCGAGATTTTTTTCAAACTGCTCAAGCGCCCGTCGCGAAGTGCTTTTGCTTAATAGACCGTCCACGGTGTCTGTCACCCAACGGTTCGCCGTTCGCACCAACGGTGGCTGGCCCATCAGGAACTCGGTCTGGACATAACACAGCTTGGCCGCCACCAGGCTGTCACGGGTGAGCTGGCGGTAGTACCAGTCCCCCCAGGCCACCAGATTCTTGACGTACTCGGTGAACACCAGAACCTTGAAGTGATATGGCGCGGAGTAACCAATGGCGTCCGGATCGGTCAGGGCACGGGTTTCACAGCCCACATTGCCTTCGACGTTCAATGGACGGCAGCGCCAATACAGGGGTTTTGGATTCGGACGTGGGGGATCCACCGGATCCGCCGGCGCCTGCGGATCAAACAGGTAATGCAGCCATTTTTGCGCCTCCAGGTAACGATCTTCCGCCCGTAGACGCGTCGCGACCAGATGAGGTAAATGAAAAAACAGCTCCCAGAAAAACAACCCGTTGGCGCCGTCGAACGCACCGTTCGGCTCGTTGATCGTGCCTGAACTCGGGGAGGGTTCTGGTAGAAACTGTGTGTCCCAATCGAGTACGTCATCGACGGAAATGTTCGAACGCTGTACCAGTTCCGGGCCGAACAGCGAGTTCAGACGGACGAACTTGAGCAGCTGTTCCGGCTGTCCCGGCCGTTTCGGCTGTGTAAGGTTGAGAAACTGCGCCGCATCGAGGGTGTTCTTGTGCAACCGGGGTGGCGTGAAGTCCGTAACGTTGGCGATCGTTAGTACAAATCTTTTACGGCCACCCGCGGAACCAAAGGTAAAGGTCGGACTTTGCCACATCCCTTTCGACCGCCTGAAGACCTGCCATTCGGTTCCCCAGCCACCGGCATTCGGCTTCTTGATCGTGATCGTGATCGTGATCGGAGTCGGGTCATTGCCATCTGCGCCCGTCAACTTCAATTCAAATTCAGCGTCGCCGGTAACGGGTGTGGGCCGCAAGACACCCTGAACAACAAGCACATCATCATCACCGACGCGAAACGCGACAGCCTGCAGATCCAGATAGGGCACCAGGTCACCCGGCGCTTCCTGAGTGGCGGCGATTGTCGGCTGCATCATCAGCGGATGCTGAACTATCTGGACGTCGACAAAACGACGCTCAGCTGCAGCCTTCAGCCAACCGCCATCATCGTCGGTCAACGGACGGAACAACACATCACGTACCGCAGACACACTGAAGGAGTCCCCGCCAGCCTTGCCGTTAGTCAACAAGACCCCCAGCTTGCCTTTGGGGTTGTGATGATCGGCCCACACGGTCGCAATCAGCCGGGCTCCCTCAGAAAGGTCCTTGGGTGGCTCGCAACTGTGCAGGCTCAACGGTGCCGACCATTGGCCATTCTGCGTCATGAAAGCCACGCTGATGTCCAGTCTGTGCGGCAAAAATTCGTCAGGCTGGTGCCCCTCCGCCCTTTCGCGCCACTCGGCCCACACCAGGCACAGCCGCCCGTTCCAGAACACCGGACGCATGTCCAGCACCTTCGCACCGGTGGGAATATCCACTGGCTGCCACTCACTCCATGCCGCCGGATTGATGGCGATATCCTCATTCGAGAGCATCACCTCGGCCTTGCGCCAAAAGTACTGGAAGGGCGGCACGCGCTGGCGACCGACAAAGTAATATTTGGCATCCGTGGGCAAAGCGCCGTCCATGTAGCTGCTGATCACATCCAGGTTGCAGGTCTGCTCGAACGTTTGCAGATAGTCCCGCAGGGCGGCCTGAACGGAGTCGCTGTTCAAGCGGGTCTGGTTCAGGTTGTTTTCAAGGGTTTTGAACAGGCTGGTCTTGCGCTGCCGCACAAAGGGGTTGATGAAGTTTTCCGGGTAAAGCGCAATCAGCTGCAGCGCCGCCCAATCCGGGTAATTGCTGTAAAGCTCCCAGGTGGCCAGATGCTTCTCGTCGAATTCGATATTCTCATAGCCCGGTTCCAGCTTGCGGTACGCGGCATGAATGAACTGCTGGGCACAGCTCGTCGCTTCGGCGACCCAGGAACTCTGAACCGGGTAGCTGTCCAGCGGATCCATGCGCAGCAGTTCAAACAAATCCGCCGGCGTTCTCAGGAAGCCGAACGTCGGATTGGCTCCTTTGCCGACTTGCCCGATGCAGTACTCGACCAACGCGCTTCGGCGTTTTTCGAGCAACCCAGCCATATTGTTCAGTGCCATGGTCTTTCCTCCAGAAGGTGTGAACCGGGAACACACGAGCAGCCATCGACGCCGTTCACCGGCCAGCCTCTTCGCCGTCGAAGGTGATGGCGGCAAAATGGGACCTCGACTCAGCGACCTCGCTCAGGACACTGATCTCGAACTTTCCACCGGTGGGGCTGGAGACGAACACGCGCGTCAGCCCCTCCTGGTTCGTGTAGGCCTGCGCCGGGCGAATGATCAGCGAAGCGTCCGCAATATCGGAGGGTGGCAGTGGCTTGGAAGTCCATCTCACGAGGCTGTTTTTCCCAAGGTTTTTGAAGCTGTCCATCAACGTGGCGTAGAGTTCGATTTCTTCGCCGAACGCCACGGCTCCCAACGGCACCCGCGCCATGAGCGGTTGGGGAAATTGCAAGGTAAGGTGGTCTGCGATGACGTTGATGGTGTCTGCGTACTGCGGCTCGAACAGATCCAGCCAGAACAGCGGGGTGTCCGTACCCATGACCTTGCCGGGTATGAACTGCGCCTTGACCGTGCCATTAGGCTCCGTTGCGGCGGTGGCGATGCTGCCCAGAGCGGCGCTCCAGTAAACGTTGACACCGCTCAGCGGTTGTTCGTTGATGTCTGTGAGGGTCACGGTGAAGGTGATTTTATCCTCCGGTTTGTTGGCAACCACCTCGGTGTTGTCGACAGTACAGGTCATGGTAACGAGCTGTTTCAGATCCTCGGAGAAGGCAAGCACAGGCGCAAGGGTTTCGGACAGGCTCAGCAAGGCATGCTCCGCAGCCGTGTTGTACGCCGGTTTGTCTACCGCCTCCGGCAACGTGCCTATAAGGAAGATCGTCAAGGCATCCATGCCGGTGTGCGTCGCCAGCACCCGAACGCGCATCAGCAGATCCAGCTGGGTCAGGTTTTTCAGGACCTTGAGTTGCGGATCGATGCGGCCGACGCACTCGCGCACCTCCTGAACGCTCCAGTCGAAAAACTCCGCCAGCCGGATCGATGCCGCTTGTTGAGCCAGACGCGTTGCATGCTCGCCCAACGGATCAGGCAGCGCATTGACCTCGCGTAAATAATCGAGCAGTTTCTGCGCCGGTTGCTTGCTCAGCTCAAACGCCCGGGCGAGTGACGTCAGGTAGTAAAGCGTCCTCACTGTGAACGCGTGTTTGTCGTCCTGGCCCAACCAAGCCTTATGGCCATAATCCAGATAGTCCTGCAACAGCTCGGCACCAAGATCCAGCTTCGCCACCACCGCGCTGCGGCGGTGCACATCGGCCAACAGTTTGAGCAATGGATCGGGCTGTTCGTTGCGCCCCCTCACAGACTCGTCAAGATCCAGCCCCATACGCTCGATTACCTGACGCAACAGTCGGTACACCGTGGCATTGGCCCAGGCCAGCACCAATAATGCCTGCTCGGCGTTGACGCCCGCATACACCGCCAGGCACTCCTTGACCACCGACACCTGAGTCTCTCTGGCCTGCAAGAGTACGGTGAGCATTTTTTCGACGATGCCAGCGCGCACGCTTGCATTGCTTTCACCCAGGCCATCCTTTACCGCTTGATCAAGCGTTAGGCGTGCAACATCCAGATAATCGGCCTCCGTTCCCGTTTGGGCTACGACCAATCCGTCGGGATCGACCAGCGCCGTCAACAGGTCCAGCCAGCTGGCACCCGGCAGCGCTGGCACACCGGTCATCAACAACGCCGCGTTGGTGAACAGTGCACCGGACAACAGATTGCGCACCTGTTCAAACAACTGGCGCTCTTTGTCAGAGGCGGCAGCGAGAGCTTGCGGCTCCGAAACCTGCTGCAGCATCCAGAGCACCGGAATGTTGCGATCTGCACACCATCCCGCGCAGGAATGCATCGCATAGATGAGGGTCAACGCATCAGGCGTATTGACGCTGGCCGGATTGATCCGGGGAGCACCCGCCAGGCCATCGAGCCAGGATTTCCCACCCAACAATGTGAGCATCAGGACGCCTTCGACCGGCGTAATGCCCAACAGGCGCGGCAGCTTCACCAGACGGTAAAAACTGGACAGGGTCGCCGCGTTACGCAGCAGATTGTTGTCCTCGACACCCTGTGCTCCGGCAATCGCCAGGGCCAGATAACTGTAGGTCTGCAGATCGATCACCAAAGCGTTGCATATCTGGATGACCGTCAAATCGGGCACGCCCTGTGTCGGTAATACCGGGAACGTGTTGCCATCAAGCTTCAAGGGTTGAGGATAGTTGCCCTGACCGTTGAAGACTTGATCGAACTGCGAGAGTGCTTCACCGCGACCGTAAATCGACAACTCATCGATAAACACGGCAAATTCTTGCGCCGTGCACTTGTAGCGCTCGCGCAACGACTGAAACAGGCCCAATGCGTGCACGGTTCTTTCCGTGATCCGCCAAGCAGTGGCCTGCGCACCACCGCGCACTTCAGCCCTGATGGCTGCGACCAATAGCGCATCCACCTGCTCGCTGGGCAGCTCCAGCCACTGATCCAGGCGCAGCTTGCGGTTCATCCGGTCATAACGGTCAAGACCAATGGCTACGGAGGGATCAGCCGTCAACCGATGGAGAACCGAAGGCCCATCTCCGACACCCGTAATACTGACGGCAGGGTGGGTATTGGCATTGAGGTAAACCGAACCGGAGCGCCCGCTTTCCGGTTCCGCAGGCACCGATTCCGGGTACGTAACGTTGGCCGACCGCACAGGGGCGAAGCTGCGAACCGACAGCAGCGCCTCGAGCCCCGGCGTGTCGAGTTTGGTTCGCTCGCCGAAAAATGGAACCTGATTGAGGTTCTGCCACGTCAGCTCATCGGTACCGAAATTCCGTATATAGAATTTCTCTTTATCTGCAAGTGCCGGAGGACCTTCCGTCAGCAACTGTCGTTGATAAGGTCCCAGCCGCGACGCATGGGCCAGAGCTCGCCCCGCATCGTTGTCCCAGGCCTGATCCTGCAAAAAATAGGGAAAGGTGATATCCACCATGTGCGCAAAATTGCCCACCGACAGGCCATGGTGACGGGCGACCGCATCCAGGGTGACCCAGTGCTGGTAGTACGGGAGCCCGTTGGGATATCGCGCCTCGATCATCGCCTGCTCAAGATCCGTTTGAGCCTGGTGTGCCTTGATGAACGTTTCAAGCACCGAAACGATGATGTCGACCGAGGACACTGATCGATGTACCGCGTTGAAGTCGACGGCCAGCAGCTTCAGGTCTTTGCGGCGGTCATGCAGCAGCAGCTTGCCATCGGTGTTTGACAGGGACTCGATGTGTTGCTCGATCCACCGCAACAGCTCGATCAGATACGCCACTGGCGAGGCGAGAGACTCCAGAGCATCCGGGGGGCACAGGCTGTCGAACCTGGGGCTGAACAGACGCTCAAAACTGGGGCCGTCAACCATCGACAACAAACCGCTGCGCGGCCCGGCCCCCTCTGCTTTATCACTGTGCAGGCTGTGCTCGATAAACTGGCGCCGCACGTAGATGGCCATGCTGTTGGCCCGGCGCAAAAACTGGCGCGCATCATCGGGGCTGATGCAGTAGTCCCTCACCAGCCCTTGAACGCCCTTTTCCACCAGCGGAAAGATCGACCCGCCTTTTTCGAGGTAAGTCCCGAGGTCGGCGTACTGTGTAAGTTGTTGTTCACTGAATACTTGGTTCAGCAGCTGCAAGGCAGGGCGAGAGTCAGTCATGGTCAGGTTCCTTAAGTCGATAACGGCCCTGAACGGCCTGAAAAACCGGTCAGGCCGTGCGTTCGATTAAAGAGATTTGGCGCCTTGACGCGGTCACAGTCCACTGTCATAACTGACAGTTTTTATGACCGTTCGTCGGTAATCGGATGTCAGGGCTCCGCTATCGGAGGCACGCTTTCGAAGCGTTTGCTCTCGACCCATTCGGAAACCGTCGCACCATCGGTACCGTCAGTGATGCTTTGCCTGAACCGGCACCATTGGCCACCCAGAGGCAGCAATTGCTGCGCCTCCCCCTGCCAGGCCCCACCAGTGACGGGAAGATCGGGCGCCCATACTTGATCCGGACTGAACCAGCTCACCACTTGCCCAACACCAGGCCTGCCCCGGCCTTTGAAACCGACCGGATGACTGACCCACTGCCCCTGCGCTGGCGCATCGACGACAGGCTGATACGTACCCAACACCACCGGACGTGCGGCGGAATCGGCCGAATCGAACCCGTCGCACGACGCTACAGCCACCAGTGCGTAGAGGCCGCCGGGCTGATCGAACTCCAGCGTCACCGACCAGGTGCGATCCTCCAGCACCGGACTTCGTCCCAGCACAGAATGTGTGGCATCGCCCCGCCTCACCGTCACACTGTCCCCCGGCACACCGAAACCTGACACCACCACCCGCCGGCCGATGTGCTCGTCCGTGGCCGGGGTTTCGATAAGCGGGGCCGCCGGCACGACGTTGTAGTTAAGAGGCTGGCTATCCTGGGATGTCCACCTATCGAAAGTTTGCCTGGCCCGGATGTTTTTAGCCCCGATTGGCAACGTCACCTCGGCTTTCCAGCGGCCGTCACTACCCACCGGAATATTCGTCAGCAAAGGCACGGCAGCATCCTTCAACCAAACCTCTACCCGCCCGCCCGGCATGGCCCATCCCGAAAGGGTCGAGGTTCGCGGCAAATCGCCGTTTTCCATCGGCACCGCAATGACCGGTGGCACCAGCACCACCTCAAACACACGGGGTTCACTGCGCTCGGACTCCCCTTGATTGAGCTTCTGCTGCGCGTCAATGGTGTAGCGACGAAAATCCAGCCCGGTGAGATCGATTGACCACTCACCGTCCTCGGTCAATACCTTGGGCTCGCCCAGTGCCCTGCAAAATTGAGCGTCGCCCAGCTGCATCGTCGCCCCTTTGTAGCCCTTGTCGCCCTTTACGGTGAAGTCGCGCCACACCTCTGCCTCATCATCAGGGCCGGTAATCTGCGGGGTTGGCAATTTGACTGCAAATTGTCGGGACGCCGGGGGGGACGGCTCCAGATCGGCAAAAGTCTGCGTCGCAGTGACCGTATATTCTTCAGCCGGGGTGAACGGAGTCGGGCGTTTAAAGACCCAGGTGCCGTTGCTGATATCAGGCTTATGCAAATCGGCGCTGTCGCTGAACTTCAGAGTGACCACCGCCCCGGCCCAGCACGTGCCGGCCACTTCCGCATGTAACTCATCAACGGTGACACGGGTGATCTCAGGTGCCAGCAGCCCGATGGTGACATCCAGTGCAACAGACGTAGAGGTCAACCCATCTTTTTTGTGGACCACAAAGACTTTTCGCAACTTCGTCGGCCCCCAAGTGGCCGACGCTGGGATTGACCAGTTTGGAACGGTGAGCAGAACAGGGAGAACGACATCGTTATTGCCCGCATCAAGAACGTGAATCGTCGCCCCGACAATGCCCTTGCCGGTAAAGGTTGGCCTGTAGTCCGTGACGCTGTAGGCCACCTCGGTCGGTGGCGCAAGATTTTCGATGGTGACCTTGATCTCGACGAAATCAGAGGTCGCCGTTCCGATTTTCTGCACCACTTTGATGGATCGCGAGTTCACCGGCGCCCAAGGTGCCCTGGCACGGGTCGACCAGGTTCCGGCGTTGACGGAAGCATCTGGTACGTTCACAGAGCCGCCTGTAGCGTCCGTGATAACAATCGTTGCCCCATTCTCGCCATTGCCGGTGAAAATCGGTGTGCGGTCGTCCACGGTGTACTTCACATTGGTGGGCGGTGGTACTTTCCTGACAACGTCGAATAGGTACGGCTGCGAAAGTATCCAGCCATTGGCATTGTCGGGGACTTTCTGCACCGCACTCAGCGCGTACGTACCAAAGGGCCAGCTCGTCGCCGTGGTTTCCCACTGGCCGTTTCCCACCTGTACGGCGGGCGGTGCCGTTCTCACGGGTCCGCTGACAACGGTAATCTCGACCGTCGCGCCATCATGACCGGCACCTGAAAACTTCACGCCTGCTACAGGTGTGGTCAGAAATTCCGTTTTGATGGCCGTCAATTGGGGCGGTCGGATTTTGAATCCGCGCGCCTGACTGCGCCCGGAACGTTCACCATCCATGAATTGTTCCGCAACAAGGGAGATAGGCCCCGGCGTTACGGTGACAGTGACGTCCCAGCTTCCGCCGGTATTTACTAGGCCGGTACCAATGACAATGCGTTCGCTATGATCCCTAAGAATCTCGATTGTCGCACCAGTCCTGCCCCTTACACCTGAAACCATAAACGTCTGATCCCGAACACTGCTGGCACCAGGAGCAACGATGACAGGAGCCTCCAACGGCGCCTTGACCGAAAAAGTAATCGGGTCGGATGGGTACTCCTCACCATCAACGCCAATGATCACGGCAATTATTTTATGCGGACCGTTACTAAAGAAAATAGGCAGAGTTGCCCATGGCCCCCCGGGTGAGATGATTGGATAGGTGATCCCCAATGGCGTTTGGCTTCCATCGGCGTGTATCTTGCGTACATGAATAAAGAACGGCAGCCCGCCCCTTCCGGAAATCGAAACGTTCTGTCTGGTGAGTTCTTCACCATTTTCAGGACTTGTTATACGGAAAGGTTCAAAAATAGGTTCTTCTGGGGAAGACTCTTCAAGACCAGTGTCCATACACGTTCTCCAGCCAAGGATTACTAATACTGCCAATGTTCTACTTCCCGGCTTGAGCGTTTACTACCTGTAAAAACTGACAGTCCCGACAAGCGGTAACCGTCTCTCCGCACTTTTCCCCCATGTTTTCAACGCCTCAGTCCGCGGCTACAGCACCTTGCGCCGTTGCCTACAGATCCGCCAGAATCCGCCGGCTTGTGCGCCTTGGTATTGCCCCGTAACTTGATCCGCGTCGCTGCCAATCAGCGATCGGGTTTAGTCGCCCGGAAGGTATATGTAGGTGCATAAGCATCATCAAGTCGGGTATTCCCTATCCCCGCACTCGATGGTGGCTGTGCGCAGGGCGCCCTCGGGCGCGCCGGTAATTCGTATGCCTCCCGGTCGACTAACCTGCGTACCGCCGCCACCCTCTCGTTTAGTCGCGAATCGGTGGTAGCCCTAATAGAGGCAATACGATTATGTTCAAAGAAACACCTAATCCCGCCGACATCGACTCCCTCCGCTCATCCCAGAGCCGAGCCATGGAAATGTTCACCGTCGTCCCCGATGCAACCGCCGAAGCCCTGACCATCCAGACCTACGAAACCTTTTCGTCGGTCAGCATTCTGCTGCTGGACCTGGCAGAAAGCCTGGACGACAAGCCGCGTCATCTGGCGATGGCGATTTATCAGTTGAGTGAGTTGGGGTTGTTGCTGGTGGAGAGGTCGCTGGAGAACGAGATGGCGATCAAGACGACGTAACAACAGATAGCAGCTGGCGTAGCCTGCTGCTACAGGCTGCGGACTTCAGGCCGAGGCAGGCAACGACTGAAAACTGAAGTATCGCTTCAAGGCGCTGACCAATTGGCCATACTCCGGCGGTGCCCGTTGCAGGCTGAACCCGGCGTCATAGTGGTGAGGGGTCGTGTCTTCATGGCACCACAGGCAACACGCCTGAAGATCAATGACCTGCATGCAGCCGTCGCTGGCAGGGATTTTCAGGCGCAAATCGAAATCGGCGCCGATCATCATCGGCAACTGACTGATCAGCATCAGCCCGTCTTCGGACACGTTGCCCAGAAAGCCAATGGGTTTGTCGGTGATGCTGTTGAACACTCTTAGAAAATACGGCAGTTGATGCCGCTCGATCCGGCGGTCGGTAAACATGCGTAATTCGCCCAGCAAGGCCCTTAAGCAGAGCCGCACAAATGCTTCGGAACAGGCCTGCTTCTAAAGAGGCATGGCGCGCTCTCCCCGATCCCGGTGCGACAGTCGATAAAGCCGCTGCCGCTTACTCCTGCCGATCACAGGTGTTGAGTCGATCAGAGGCAAGGCTCTGAATCGATCTATTCGACTATAGCTCACCACCGCCGGTGAGCCAGTCTTTGAACAACTACGACAATCAGAACTGCGTCGGGCGCACGACCGCAGCAGCACTGCGCAGCGGATAGTGGCCCAGCGACTGCAAGGTTTCCAGGCGGGCGCGCGCGCGGTAGGCGTATTCACTTTGCGGGTACGAGGCCATGATGAACTGGTAGGTTTGCGCCGCATCGACAAACAGTTTCTGCCGTTCCAGACACAACCCGCGCAGCATCGAGACTTCCGGCCACACGTAAGGCCGCGCGCGGCTGGCGCGTTCGACTTTGGACAGTTCGAGCGTTACTTGCTCGCAATTGCCACGGTCATAGGCGCTGTAGGCGTTATTCAAATGATGGTTCATCGACCAACGGGTGCAGCCCGTGACGCTGAGGGCACTGATGGCAAGGGCGGCAATGAGCACGAATCGCATGGGGGTTCTCCTGTCTTGAGCTCTGTATCGACCCGTTGTGCAAAATCTTCAGGAATGTTCGTTTCAAAAAACAAACGAATAAGTAGTGCAAACGAACAATGACTACAACATCGGACCATAGTAGCCTCACTCAGCGCTTGAACTCAGGAGTCTATGCATGTCCGTCCGTCGCACCAAAATCGTCGCTACCCTTGGCCCGGCCAGTAACTCGCCGGAAGTTCTCGAACAGCTGATTCTGGCTGGCCTGGACGTCGCCCGCCTGAACTTCTCCCACGGCACCCCCGACGAGCACAAGGCTCGCGCGAAGCTGGTGCGTGACCTCGCTGCCAAGCACGGCCGCTTCGTCGCCCTGCTGGGTGACCTGCAAGGCCCGAAAATCCGTATCGCCAAATTCGCCAACAAGAAGATCGAGCTGAAGATCGGTGATCAATTCACCTTCTCCACCAGCCATCCTCTGACCGAAGGCACCCAGACCATCGTCGGCATCGACTACCCGGATCTGGTCAAGGACTGCGGCGTGGGCGACGAGCTGCTGCTCGACGACGGCCGCGTGGTCATGCGCGTTGATACCGCCAATGCCACCGAGCTGAATTGCACCGTACTGATCGGCGGTCCGCTGTCCGACCACAAAGGCATCAACCGTCGCGGTGGCGGCCTGACCGCACCGGCCCTGACTGAAAAAGACAAGGCCGACATCAAGCTCGCTGCCGAGATGCAAGTCGATTACCTCGCCGTGTCCTTCCCGCGTGACGCCGCCGACATGGAATACGCCCGTCAACTGCGCGACGAGGCCGGCGGTACTGCCTGGCTGGTGGCGAAGATCGAACGCGCCGAAGCCGTGGCCGACGACGAAACCCTCGACGCGCTGATCAATGCCTCCGACGCCGTCATGGTGGCTCGTGGTGACCTGGGTGTGGAAATCGGCGACGCCGAGCTGGTGGGCATTCAGAAGAAAATCATTCTGCACGCACGTCGCCACAACAAGGCTGTGATTGTCGCGACCCAGATGATGGAGTCGATGATCCAGAACCCGATGCCAACCCGCGCCGAAGTGTCCGACGTGGCCAACGCCGTGCTCGACTACACCGACGCCGTGATGCTCTCGGCGGAAAGTGCTGCCGGCCTGTACCCGCTGGAAGCGGTGCAAGCCATGGCGCGCATCTGCATCGGTGCTGAAAAGCACCCGACCAGCAAGACCTCCAGCCACCGCATCGGCAAGGTCTTCGAAAGCTGCGACCAGAGCATCGCCCTGGCGGCCATGTACACCGCCAACCACTTCCCGGGTGTGAAGGCGATCATTGCCTTGACCGAAAGTGGCTACACGCCGTTGATCATGTCTCGTATCCGTTCCTCGATACCGATCTACGCGTTCTCCCCGCACCGCGAAACCCAGGCCCGTGCGGCAATGTTCCGTGGCGTCTACACCGTACCGTTCGACCCGGCATCGCTGCCGCCTGAGCAAGTCAGCCAGGCCGCGATCGACGAGTTGCTCAAGCGCGGCGTAGTCGAGAAAGGCGACTGGGTCATCCTGACCAAGGGCGACAGCTACCACACCATCGGCGGCACCAACGGGATGAAAATCCTGCACGTTGGCGATCCGATGGTCTGAGTGATCGACCGCTGAAACAAAAAAGCCCCGCCATGTGAATGGCGGGGCTTTTTGGTTTTTGATCCGAGCATTGTGTTGTCTGATCAGGCCTCTTCGCGGGCAAGCCCGCTCCCACAGTAATGGGTGGTGATCACAAATCCGGAGTACAACACAAAACCCTGTGGGAGCGGGCTTGCCCGCGAAGGGGCCGGCTCAGTCAGCGGAGATTCAATGCCGGTTGATAAACGCTGACAACGCCGCAATCGCTTCCGGCGAGCGCAACCGTTGGGTGAACTGTGCGCTCTCTTCTTCTATTGCCTTGCGCAGTTGTTCCCGGTCCGGGGCTTTCATCAATTGCTTGCTGATACGCACCGCTTCCGAAGGCAGCGACTCGAAACGCAACGCCATCTCCCGCGCCTTCGCTAACACCGCTTCGCCACTGTCCAAGGCTTCGGTTGCAATGCCCCACTGCGCGGCTTGTTCACCGCTGAAACCCTCGCCCAGCAGCAACAACTCGGCGGCTTTGGCCTGCCCGAGCAATCGCGGCAGAAGCAGGCTGGAGCCGAACTCCGGGCATAACCCGAGATTAACGAACGGCATGCGAAGGCGCGCATCGCGGCTGACATACACCAGATCGCAATGCAGCAGCATCGTCGTGCCAATACCCACCGCTGCACCGGCCACGGCGGCGATCACCGGTTTGCGGCATTCGAGCAGGGTGAGCATGAACTGAAACACCGGGCTGTCGAGGTTGATCGGCGGTTGCTGGATGAAGTCGGCGATGTCGTTGCCGGCGGTGAAGCACTCGGTAGAACCGGTGATCAGCACGGCGTTGATTTCCGGATCGGAATCCGCCTGTTTCAGCGCTTCGGCCAAGTGGCTGTACATGGCGCGGGTCAGGGCGTTTTTCTTGTCGGGGCGGTTGAGGCGCAGGGTCAGCAGGCCGCGCTCACGTTCAAATCGGATGGCATCGCTCATGGTCGGTCTCGCGTCTGAAAATCAGCGCTCAACCGCGGAGAACAAAGACATCCGCCAGCAGTTGATTGCGCGGCAATCCCGCCAGGTACAAGCGCCGGGCAAAGGCGTCGACGCTGTCAGGGGCCCCGCAGAGTAAGGCCAGGGTTTGCCGGGAGACAAGCCGCAGTTGCGCCAAAGCCTCTGGCAACTCGGCCGCTGTCCACAGCTCAATGCTCAGGTTCGGGTGGCTGGCTGCCATGGCATGCAGGGGTTTGGCCAGGTAATGTTCCTCGCCATCATGGGCCAGGTGAATGACACGAATGGCACCTTGGTGATCTTGCCGTAGCGCTTCCCGCAAGATACCGAACAACGGCCCCAAACCCGTGCCGGCGGCCATCAGCCAAAGTGCTCGGGTGTTCCAGTCCGGGTCGTAATGCAATGCCCCGCCGCGCAACTCGCCGAGGCGGATTGGATCGCCGATTTTCAGCTGACGGGCTGCGTCGCTGAATTCACCCGGTTGGCGACAATCAAGATGGAACTCCAGAAAGCGGTCTTCTTCCGGCAGGCTGGCCAATGAATACGGCCGCGCCACATTGCCCGCCCACAACACCAGATGCTGCCCGGCGCTGTAGCGCAAAGGGCTTTGAGGGGTCAGGCGCAAACGCAACACGCTGGCGCTCAGCCAATCGACAGCCGCCACCTCGGCCGGGCGGCCATCCTGCTGAGGATCGAAGGTGTGCACCTGCAAGTCCTCGACCACCTGACACTGACACGCCAGGCGCCAGCCTTGCTGACGCTGGTCTGCACTCAGGGCGTCGGGGCGGCTGTCACTCGGCAGCCCTTGGACACATTGCACCAGACAGGCATGGCAACTGCCGGCGCGACAGCTGTAGGGCACAGACACGCCGTTCTGATTCAACGCATCGAGCAGGTTGCTGCCCGCCGCCACCGACCATTGGCGTTCGCCGACCCGTAACTCAGGCATCGACGTTCTCCCACGCGGCCGCGCAACGATTGCGGCCGTCACGCTTGGCGCGATAAAGCGCCTGGTCGGCGCGCTGCAAGGCTTCATCGAGATCGTCGCCCAGTTCGAGTAACGTCATGCCCGCCGACAAGCTGAGATGGGCGACGTTGAGTCCGATCAGTTCTACATCGGTGAACGCAATGCGCAGCCGCTCGCAACAGGAGGTCAAGCGTTCGGCGTTGCAATCGGGCAACAGCACGACGAATTCTTCGCCACCGTAACGGGCCAGAATATCGCCCTCGCGCAAGCAGGCGGTGGCTACCGCGGCAAAGGCTTGCAGCACCTGATCACCGGCGGCATGGCCGTGCACATCGTTGATCCGTTTGAAATGATCGAGGTCGATCAGCGCCAGGCCATGCATGACACCGGCGTCCATGGCCTTCAGCTCACGGGAGGCCAGGCGCAGGAAATGCCGGCGATTAAACAGCCCGGTCAGTTCGTCCGTGGCCACCAGGTCTTCGAGCTGGCGCATCATCCCGCGCAAGGTGTCCTGATGCGCCTGCAAGGCAAATCGGCGCTGACGCATGCGTTGACGGGAGGCCTGGACGTGACGGGCATAAAGTTCCAGCCAGACCAACACGATGAGCAACACGCACACCTGCAATGCGGCCAGTGCCGGGTCGGGTAACTGGAAGTGGTAGCCCTCCCACAGCGTGATCGCGCTGAAACTGAAAAACACCAACAGCGCGCACCGCAAAAAGGCCATGCGCGAAAGATGGAACAACCCGAACAGCAGAATCAGCACATAGAACACCAGGAACGCGCCGCGTGCTTCGTCCAGATTGGCGATCAGCCAGGTTTGCCAACCCAGCCCCAGCAACACTTGCGCTTCAGTCAGGCTGGGGTCGGAAAAACGCAGGTTGCAGCCACTGTAAAACACCGCAAACAACGCCGCCTGACTGATGACCACCAGCGCACTGCCGATGGCCACGTTGGACAGGGATTCATCGTAATGACCGGTGAAAAACGCCAGCCACAACAGCACCAAAGCCAAAGCGTAAGTGCCGGCTGCGAGGGCAAAGCGTTTGAGCAACAAGCGCTGGATGGCGTTATGGGTCAATCGTTGACTCACCGTGCGAAGGGAGGCTGCTTGAGTGTCCTACTCTACAGACCGAATGCCACTTTAGTAGCGTGCCTGATAAATGACCATTCAATTTTAAGGGTGGAAAACTGGCGTCAATGCCATGACCTTCGACTTTCCGCAAATTTGCACACAAACCTTTGTGGGAGCGGGCTTGCTCGTGAAGGCGGCGTGTCAGTCACATTAATGTTGGATGTGCCGACGCCTTCGCGAGCAAGCCCGCTCCCACCAAAAGCCCTGCCGCAGGTTTATTTGCATTGCCTGCGTATGCGACCAACGATTGACTACCGGCGGGTGTGCCCGGAACCGAGGCGCGTTATACTGCCGCGCCTTTTTAGCGTCGCGCCAGCAGCCCCGGCGTGCCTTGTAAAGGTGCTTGCAACCGACCGATGCACCCAAGCTGCAAGCACCTTATTGAATGTTCCCGTCTTTTAGAGGAGCGCGACTCATGACCGTGATCAAGCAAGACGACCTGATTCAGAGCGTTGCCGACGCCCTGCAGTTCATTTCCTATTACCACCCCGTTGACTTCATCCAGGCGATGCACGAAGCCTACCTGCGCGAAGAATCGCCAGCAGCCCGTGACTCCATGGCGCAAATCCTGATCAACTCGCGGATGTGCGCCACCGGCCACCGCCCGATCTGCCAGGACACCGGCATCGTTACCGTGTTCGTTCGCGTGGGCATGGACGTACGTTGGGATGGCGCCACCATGGGCCTGGACGACATGATCAACGAAGGCGTGCGCCGGGCTTACAACCTGCCGGAAAACGTCCTGCGTGCCTCGATCCTCGCTGACCCGGCGGGTGCTCGTAAAAACACCAAGGACAACACCCCGGCCGTTATCCACTACTCCATCGTTCCGGGTAACACCGTCGAAGTGGACGTGGCGGCCAAGGGCGGCGGTTCCGAGAACAAGTCGAAAATGGCCATGCTCAACCCGTCCGACTCGATCGTCGACTGGGTGCTGAAAACCGTTCCGGAAATGGGCGCCGGCTGGTGCCCTCCGGGCATGCTCGGCATCGGCATCGGCGGCACCGCCGAGAAAGCCGCCGTCATGGCCAAGGAAGTGTTGATGGAATCCATCGACATTCACGAGCTGAAAAAGCGCGGCCCGTCCAACCGTATCGAAGAGATGCGCCTGGAGCTGTTCGAGAAGGTCAACCAACTGGGCATCGGCGCCCAGGGCCTGGGCGGCCTGACCACCGTGCTCGACGTGAAGATCATGGATTACCCGACCCACGCCGCTTCGTTGCCGGTGTGCATGATCCCGAACTGCGCCGCCACCCGTCACGCGCACTTCGTGCTCGACGGTTCCGGCCCGGCCTCGCTGGAAGCGCCACCGCTGGACGCCTACCCGGAAATCGTCTGGGAAGCCGGCCCATCGGCTCGTCGCGTCAACCTCGACACCCTGACCCCGGAAGACGTGCAGAGCTGGAAGCCGGGCGAAACCGTCCTGCTCAACGGCAAGATGCTCACCGGTCGCGATGCTGCGCACAAGCGCATGGTCGAGATGCTGAACAAGGGTGAAACCCTGCCAGTGGACCTGAAAGGTCGCTTCATCTACTACGTCGGCCCGGTTGATCCGGTGCGCGAAGAAGTGGTTGGCCCTGCCGGTCCGACAACGGCAACGCGGATGGACAAGTTCACCCGCCAGATCCTCGAGCAAACCGGCCTGCTGGGCATGATCGGCAAATCCGAGCGCGGCCCGACCGCGATCGAAGCGATCAAGGACCACAAAGCCGTTTACCTGATGGCAGTTGGCGGCGCGGCTTACCTGGTGGCACAAGCCATCAAGAAATCCCGCGTGGTGGCTTTCGCCGAACTGGGCATGGAAGCGATCTACGAGTTCGACGTGAAAGACATGCCGGTTACCGTTGCGGTTGATAGCAAGGGTGAGTCGGTACACATCACCGGTCCTGCCATCTGGCAGAAAAAGATCAGTGAAAGCCTGGCGGTGGAAGTGCAGTAAGCACTTCAGCCTGCCAATACGGCCGGGTCGTCTTTTAGATGACCCGGCCGTTTTTTTTTGCGTGTCACTTTAACTATTCGCTATATAACGCAGCGTTTTCCACGGTATTCGGTCTAAAAAAACCGGCCTTACCTGTCATATCTGACAGGTCACGCCGCCTGCTGGTCTTGTTAGCTTTGCTTCATCACGCGATACCGTTGCCACGCGCGGGTGCCAAGCCAAAACAGGATCAGCCCCATGGAAGAACAAGCCTCCCTGAGCATCACTGAACCCTCCATCGCCAAGAGTGCTTCCATTGCCACGATTGGCAAAAGCTGGGGATCGGTCGGCGTGACCGGCAGTGCCTCGTTCGAGTTGCCGCTGCCCCTTTCAGGAGGACGCGGTTTCGATCCCGCAATGGCGCTGAGCTATGACAGCCAGGGCGGTAACGGCCCGTTTGGCATCGGATGGCGTTTGGGCGTCAGTGCTATCACTCGCCGGACCAGCAAGGGTGTACCCGATTACCTCGCCACCGACATCATGGTCGGCCCCGGCGGCGAGGAGTTGATGCCCGAACTGGATGACGAGGGCAAGCCAAAGTCCAGTGTTGTAACCGATTATCGCGGTCTCCCCATTGGTGAACACCACGTTGTGCGCTACTGGCCACGGGTCGAGAGTTCGTTCGATCTGATTGAACTCTGGCGCTCCGACACCACTCCCGAGGGTTTCTGGCTGGTGCATGGGGCCGATGGCAGTCTTCACCTGTTCGGTAAATCCGATACCTCGCGCCGGGCTGATCCGCAGGACCCGCAACGCGTTGGTGCCTGGTTGTTGCAGGAAAGCATGAACCCCCACGGTGAACACATTTGCTTCGAATACAAAGCAGAGGACTCGTCTGAGGACCCGGATCAGCCACACGACTACCGGGCTCAGCGTTACTTGCATCGCGTGCTGTATGGCAACTTCGAAGCGAGTCAGCACTTGTATGGCTGGAACGTACTGAGATCAGCGCCGCCTTCATGGCACTTCCATCTGGTATTCGACTACGGCGAGCGTACTAAAGCCCTGACGGAAAAACCGGTCTATGACGGCGACACACTTAATCCGTGGCTGACACGCTCAGACCCCTTTTCCTCCTATGGTCAAGGCTTTGAAGTGGGCACTCGCCGCCTCTGCCAACAAGTATTGATGTTTCATCAATTTCCCGATTCAGAGGCCGATCCGGTGCTGGTTCGGCGTGTGGTATTCGACTACCCCCGCAGCATAGCGCTCTGGTCCTATAGTCAAATCGTGGCGGCGCACTATCAAGCGTACGATGCCCGTGGCGCGGTGGAAAACATGCCGCCGGTGGAGTTCGACTATTCAGGCTTCGAACTCAATAAGCAGTCGAGCCAGTTCTTCCCGTTCGAAAACATGCCCGGCATCGAGGACGGTGCGAACCACCAATGCGTCGATCTGTTCGGTGAAGGCGTTCCTGGTTTTCTCTGTCGTTACGACCAGAGCTGGTATTACCGCGAACCCTTGCGCGCGCCGACGGGGGCGGATGACATCCACTATGGCCCATGGACAGAACTGAACCGCATTCCCGTGGCCGATCGCAATCAACCGACCTATCAGGCGTTGACCGATCTGACCGGCGACGGCCGGCTGGACTGGGTCCTCGCCTCGCCTGGTATGAGCGGTTTCCACACCCTCAATCCTGATCGCAGCTGGTCAGGGTTCATTCCCTTTTCTGCCTTCCCGGTGGAATTCTTCCACACGCTTTCACAGTCTGGCGATTTGATGGGTGACGGGCTCAGCTCGATGGCGCTGATCGGTCCGCGGAGCGTGCGCCTGTACGCTAATCGACGTGAGGAAGGTTTCGCGCCGGGCCAGGAGGTCGAGCACGAACCAAACACCGATCGCCTGCCGCTGTTCAGCAACTCCCGCACCGAACTGGTGATGCTGGGCAACTTGCTGGGCAGCGACATGACCGAGCTGTGCCGCATCCGGCACGACGAAATCAAATGCTGGCCGAACCTCGGTCACGGTCGGTTCGGCAAGGGTTTTGTCATGAGTGCCCTGCCCTTCGATTACGCGACATTCGACGCGGCGCGGGTGCGGATTGCCGACCTCGACGGCTCCGGTGCACCGGCACTGATTTATCTGAAGTCCGACTGTTTCGAGATCTATTTCAATCGCGGCGGCAATGGTCTGGAGCAGATCCCCGTCACGGTCCCTTGGCCCGACGACATCCGTTACGACAACCTGTGCCAGGTCACCCTCGCCGACCTGCAAGGCCTGGGCTGCGCCAGCCTGATCCTGACCGTGCCGCACATGAAACCACAGCATTGGCGCTACGATTTCGTCAGCGCCAAGCCTTACATGCTGGTGGCCAGTAACAACAACATGGGTTGCAGCACCCAAGTGGTGTATCGCAGTTCGGCACAGGAATGGCTGGATGAAAAGAATCGGATACTCAAGCTCAAACGCTTGCCGATTTGCTACCTGCCGTTCCCGGTGCCGGTGGTCAAGCAACAAAGCCAGCTCGATGAAATCACCGGCAACTGCCTCAACCAGTTCTTTGAGTATTTGCACGGTTATTACGATGGCCGAAACCGCGAGTTTCGCGGCTTCGGGCTGCTGCGCCAGACCGACAGCGAAACCAGCGCAAGTGAAGACGACATCGGCTTTACCGCCCCGGCACTGGTCTGCACGTGGTTTCACACCGGACGGCAAATCGATCTGCCACGCGATGGCTATTTCAACCGTGACTCCGAAGCGTGTGATTTGAAACCCACGCTGTTCTGCCAGTATCACCGCGACGACGATTTCGATGACCCGATCCCGCCGCCCGATGAAGCCACCGCCCACGAAATCGCCCACGCCCTCGCCGGTTCAGTGCTGCGTGTGGAGACCTACGCCGCCGACGATGACCTGACCAGGGCGGTGCCTTTCGCGGTGGAGGAAAGTCGTTTCAAGGTGCGCGAGCTGCGCAAAAAGGGAAAGCATGACGCTTACCCGATCATGCTGCCCTTGTCGCTGGAAAAGATCAGCTATCAGTACGAACGCTTCCTGAATGACCCTCTGTGCCGACATGAAATCACGTTGGGCCACGACGAGTTTGGTCTGCCTGTGCATGCCATTTCGGTCAGTTATGCACGGCGCAGAAACCCGGATGATGACGAACCGCCGTTCGATGACGCTGATGAAAACCAATGGTGGACGGATGCCCATGACCCGGCCCAACAGTCCTACTACCTGAGTGAATCCCGCGCCGAGTTCATTCACTTGAAAGAGGACCTGCAAGGCTGGCGACTGGGCCTGCCTTATCTGCAACGTGACAATGCGTTGGTACTGCCCAAGAAGCCAGCATCCGGGGGGCTCGCCCCCGCAGACATTTCCTATGAAGGATTTATCGACCTGTACGCCTCGCCCGAATGGGCCGCACAGAGGCTACTGACCACGCAGTCGGTCTATCGCTACTTCAAGACTGACGACCGAACAGTGCTTGCCGATGGCAAGGCCGATTTCGAGGCACTGCGGGCACCGTTGGAAATTGCCCAACTGGACAAGACAGCACTGCAAGCCTACGACACGGTGCCGTCGCTCGTTATTCGGGACGAACTGGAAAAAATCGGCTATTCGGCCATGCCCCTGGTACTGGGGGTAGACGAGGAGGCAGACAAGGAGGAGGACAAGGAGAGGAATCTATGGTCGTCCCGGTATGGTTATGCCAAGTACGGCGAGCTCGACAGTTTTTACAAAGTGATGGAGTACAACGAAACGCCCAGTTACGGCATCACGACAGCCCGCTACGACGCCTACTGTCTGCTGCCGAAAAGCATCACGCAGCCGGACGGGTGCGAAGCCCGTTTCGAATATGACTATCACGCGCTGCAACTCATGCGCAGCATCGATGCCAATGACAATGTCGAGGAAGCCCTTTACGAGCCGTCCGGACAACCCCTTGCCATCAGTTTTTATGGCACTGAAGACGGCGAACAAATGGGTTTTCGCCCCCTCGACGAACACGAACGTCCTGCGGACCATCGTCCAGACCCTGCCATCGAAGATCCGAAAGGCGCCCTGCAAAAAGCGGCCAGTGTATTGCGCAAGGACCTGTTCAGCTGGATGGGCGAACTCCCCCATTCCGTCAGGCAGACACCTGACTGGCTGACCACCTGGATTGCGCAAGGTTACGTGCTACCCACCCTGCATATTCGCGCCAGCGCCCGACGTAGACTGTCCCGGCTCAAGTCCCTGACCGGGCCTGAACAAGCGCTGCTCGACCTGATCCACTCGATTCCCCGCGAACCGGTGCACAGCGTCGTCCTCACCGCCGACCGCTATTGGGATGATGAGCTGCAGCAAATTCAGATCGTCAAAGCTTTCGTGGATGGTTTTGGCCGGCCACTGCAGACCAAACAGTTGGTCGAGCCGGGGCAGGCTTTTGTGGTGGAAAACGGTGAGCTGGTGATTGAAGACGGCAAGCCAAAGGTCGCGCACGCCGACCCGCGCTGGCGCGTCAGCGAACGTGTGGAATACAACAACAAGGGCTTGGCCGTTCGGGTGTTTCGCCCTTACTTCGCCAATGGGCACCGCTATATCAATGACCACTCCTTTCGTCAGTTCGGCCATCACGATCAACAGTTCTACGACGTGCTCGGTCGCCTGACCAAAGTCATCAATGCCAAAGGAGATGTCGCGCTCGAAATCATCCACCCCTGGTACACCACCAGTCTGGACTTTAATGACACCTACGTTGCGCCGCCTGAAAGTGGGTTGAAGGCAGGCAAGCCATGACGACCTCGGTTCATTGGCGGACCCCGAATGTGACGGCCATTGATAGCCGGGGCTTACCGATTCGCCAGATCGCGTACTTGCGCAAGGTCAACGGCGGGCCACTGGAAACCCTGATTACCCGACAACGGCATGACGCTGCCGGGCGATTGCTCGAACAATGGGACCCACGATTGTTCGGTATCGTCGCCAACCTGAGCACGACCTACCGACTTTCCGGCGAGCCGCTGAAGGTCTCCTCTGTAGATGCCGGCTGGCGCTTGAGCCTGGTCGGGCTGACCGGTGAAGAGCTTCAGCGTTGGGATCAGCGTGGCAGTCATTGGCGCACCACCTACGACCCTCAGTTGCGCCCGCTCGCCATCGAGGAAAACGGCCAGCCGAACGTCGAAACCGTTACCTACGCTGACGCCTCCGCCGATCCCGCCCGCAACCTGCGCGGCCAATTGACCGAGCAGGTCGACCGCTCCGGCACCCTGAGCCTCGACAGCTACGGCCTGCTCGGACAACCGTTGCGCGAAACCCGAACCCTGGTCGAGGGCAAGCCCTACCACAGCAACCGGATTTATAGCCCGCTCGGCACCGTGCTGAGCCAGACCGATGCCGGTGATCACCAGCAACAGTTCGGCTACGACGTTGCCGGGCAGCTCAAACACGTTCAGCTGCGGATAAAAGGCAGCCTGAACTGGCAGCCGGTGCTCAAAGACGCGCAGTACAACGCCGCCGGCCAGATCATCGAACAACGCGCCGGCAATGACGTGCTCAGCACCTGGACCTACGACCCGGTCGATGGCCGCCTGTCCACGCAGCGAGCGCAAAAAAACGCCGAGCCGGCGCTGCAGGATCTGGAATATTTCTACGATCGCGTCGGCAACATCACCCGCCTCGAAGACCACACCTTCCAGCCGATTTATTTCGCCAACCAGCTCGTCGATGGCCACCGCGACTTCACCTATGACTCGCTGTACCGGCTGACCAGCGCCAGCGGTTACGACGATGCACCGCCGTCGGATATTCCGGGACGGCCTCTGCCCGGCGACCCCAGCAATCGGCTCAACTACACGCAACACTATGAGTACGACCCTGGCGGTAATCTGATCGAACTGTGTCACGTGCGTGCGGGCGCCTCACAGACCCGCGAGATGTTCATCGACCCCACCAGCAACCGTGGTGTGCGCTGGAAACCCGGTGATCCGCCACCGGACTTCGAAACATTGTTCGACCGCCACGGCAACCTCAACGACTTGCAGCCAGGCAAAATCTTGACGTGGAACAGCCTTGATCAGCTGGAATCAGTGACTCTGGTCAATCGCGCCAACGGCCCCGATGACGAAGAGTTCTACCGCTACAGCCAAGGCGTGCGCGTGTTCAAACGCCATGAAACCCACACCTCTTCGCTCAGCCATTTCCAGGAAGTGATCTACCTGCCGGGGCTGGAAATCCGCACCCGCGACAACGGCGAAGAGCTACACGTGATCTCCCTGTCTGGCGGGCACGGCAGCGTGCGTTGCCTGCACTGGGCCAGCGGCAAACCCGCAAAAATCGCCGAAGACCAATTGCGCTACAGCCTCGACGATCATTTGGGTTCCTGCGCTCTGGAGCTCGATCAACAGGCGCAGGTGATCAGCGAGGAAGGTTATTACCCGTTCGGCGCCACGGCCTGGTACGCACGCAGTAACGAGGTAGACGTCGACTACAAAACCATTCGCTATTCGGGCAAGGAAATGGATGACAGCGGGCTGTACTACTACGGCGCACGCTATTACGCACCGTGGTTGCAACGTTGGGTGAGTGCTGATCCCGCGGGGGATGTGGATGGGCTGAATTTGTATGGGTTTGTGGGGAACAATCCGCTCAACCATGTCGATGAGCTAGGAGAGAAACGAACGCCAGCGGAGTTGAAAGCCATCGTCAATCATTACTCTACTCTGTTGGCGACGCTGCAGCCCAAACTGGATCAGTCGATTTATCAATTGAATAATTTGCACCGTACCCGAGATATCTACAAATCAGGCGCCAAAAGATTAATTTTCACCAGCGTCAATTTGATTGCCTCAGCCTTTACAGCCGGTGTAGCGGGCACGATGGCGACAGCCAGTGCCGTCGTTACGGGACCGGTAGCCCCGATAGTCGGACCGATATTCGGTATCGGCGCTGCCATCTTGGCGGCGGATTTAACAGGCAATGCTCTAGACAAAGTTGCTAAAAAGAGCGCTTTTGGATTTCCACTCTTACCAAAGGCGGACGACTTTTCTGTGGACAATATCGTCAAAGAAGCGGGGCCTTTGAGCCTGAGGTCGGAAGTGAAAGCAATGGCATCCAAATACGACCCCCGAACAACGGACGGCCAAAAAGAAGCTGCCTTAACAATAACCTTCAATGTTGCAGATACATTCATCAGCACAACTCACCTGGAAAAATCGCTGGCCCTCTTTCGCTTGAGCACCGAAATGACAGAAGCGTTAAATGGCACACTCGGTCCACGAGACCTCGAGGTAACAAACCAGGCCCTCGAAACAATGGGGGACTTCCTGAACAGCCAGAAAGACCTGGCTGATGAGGCTCTGGACGAGCTTGAGAGCAGCACTAACTCCATCGATAAGGCAGAAGCCGCAGGGCTCCGACATCGGCTTGGAGATAACGAAACCGTTGTGAAAGCCAAGATGCAACGCGTGGTGGACCTGAACGCTCGATTAAAACAACGTCTTCAGCAACAACGCGCAGCTTGATCTGATGACAGACACTATTGAACCCCAAGCCTCACGGCCACTGACGCTAGAGGCTCACCGATTCGTCATCTGACTTACCTGCGCAAAACAGTCGGTGGTGACGTGGAAACACTCACACCCGACACGTCCGTAGGTCCAGGTGCTGACCACCTGGTTGCCAGCCTGTTGTTCGATGATCTGGCGGCAGCGTTGTACCGCGAGTCCCGCAGCACGCATTGCAGCTCGCCGTTCCAGAGTTGCACAAACACCTGTTTGAGCTGCCCGGCGTTGTCGTACCGCATCCTTTGTTGATGTCCACCGGCATTGGTCTGGGTCAGCAGGTCGCCGAGCGGGCTGTAGGTGCCACTGCTGGTGAGGGAGCCGACATCGGTCATCGTTCGGTGATCGCGCAACGGCTGGCCGTGCCGGCTGAAGCTGCTCAGTTTGAGCCGGCCAGCCCCATCAGGATCAGGCGTTCACCCGCGTCGACGCTGTTGATTCTGATGGCCTCGCTTTCACGAGTATGCCGACGCACTTTCCGTCACCAGTATCAATGGGATCGATATTCGAAGCCTGGATGAGGAAACGGGTAAAATCACCGGCATGCTGTACAGCTTCGTGAATACTGTTCGGGCTCACAGAAACAGCGGTAAAGCCGCTGCATAAACGGATGAGCTTTACACCGGCAACTCTGTCCCCTAGCAGCGGCATGCTATGGTGCGCGCCCGTATTGCTGACTTTTTACTACGCCATGCTTGCGACCTCCCGGACGTTACGTCTGATGCTGTACACCTTGCTGATCGTTGCCGGCGCGGCGTTGGCGGCTGGTTTGGCCATGCGCCACACCGAACGCCAGGCCCTGGTCGAAGACGCTGCCCGCGCCAATCAGCAACTGGCGTTGTACGCCAACTCCCTGCACACCCTGATCGATCGCTACCGCGCCCTGCCCGCCGTATTGGCGCTAGACCCGGAGTTGCGCGGCGCCCTCAATGGCACTGTGTCTGCTGAGCAACAGGACGCACTGAACCGCAAACTGGAAAAGATCAACGGCGCGGCGCAATCCTCAACCCTGGAACTGCTCGACCGCACCGGCCTCGCCGTGGCCGCCAGCAACTGGCGCTTGCCCAGCAGTTACGTCGGCCACAACTATGGCTTTCGCCCCTACTTCAGCCAGACCCGCACCCAGGGCACCGGGCGCTTTTACGCGGTGGGCGTGACCAGCGGCATTCCCGGTTACTTCCTGTCCAGCGCGGTCACCGGTGACGACGGCCAGTTCCTCGGCGCAATGGTGGTGAAACTCGAATTTCCGGAACTGGAGCGCGAATGGCGTCAGGGCAGCGACACACTGCTGGTCAGTGATGCGCGCGGCATTATCTTCATCGCCAACCAGCCGGGCTGGCGCTATCGCTTGTTGAAACCGCTGGGTGACAGCGATCACGCCGAACTCAAGGCCACCCGCCAATACGACAAACAACCGCTGACACCGCTCGAGTATCAATCGGTGCGGCGCTTCGACGACAACAGTGACCTGACGCGGGTCGTGGGTCCTGACGGGACGGCCAATTATCTGTGGGAATCGCTGCCGCTGAGCACTGAAGGCTGGACGTTGCACCTGCTGCGCCGCCCGCAAATCGCTTTCGAAGACAGCCGCAACGCTGGGCTCGCCGCTGCCGGACTGTGGCTGGCGGTGGTGTTTCTGTTGCTGTTTCTCAATCAACGCTGGCGTCTGGCCAAGCTGCGTCAGCGCAGTCGTGAAGAGCTCGAACAACTGGTGGAAGAGCGCACCCGCGACCTGCGCACCGCTCAGGACGGTCTGGTGCAATCGGCCAAACTCGCCGCCCTCGGCCAGATGTCTGCCGCGCTGGCCCATGAAATCAACCAGCCGCTGACCGCCCAGCGCATGCAACTGGCTACTCTGAGGCTGCTGCTCGATCACGGCCGAGTCGATGACGCCTACAAAGCACTCAGACCGGTGGATGAGATGCTGACGCGCATGGCCGCCCTGACCGGCCACCTGAAAACCTTCGCCCGCAAAAGCCCCAGCGGTTTACGCGAACGCCTGGACCTGGCGGCGGTGGTGGACCAATCGCTGCAGTTGCTAGACGCGCGTTTGCGTGACGAACAGGTCAGCACGGTGCTGCACCTGACGCGTCCGGCCTGGGTGCGTGGCGATGCGATTCGCCTGGAACAGGTGCTGATCAATTTGCTGCGCAATGCCCTGGACGCCATGCAGGACAAGCCCTGCAAACGCTTGGAAATCCGTCTCGAAGCCGACGAACAACTCTGGCGCCTGACGGTCGCTGACAACGGTGGCGGCATTGCCGAAGAACACTTGGCCAACGTGTTTGATCCGTTCTTCACCACAAAACCGGTGGGTGATGGCCTGGGCCTCGGGCTGGCCGTATCCTTTGCCATCGTTCACGAATCGGGCGGACGCCTGAGCGCCGACAATCATGCAAACGGAGCGGTGTTCACCGTGACCTTGCCCATCGACCTGGAGGCACCCGGCTCATGCTGAACTCAGTGATGGTGGTCGACGACGAAAGCAGTATTCGCAGCGCCGTTGAACAATGGCTGAGCCTGTCGGGGTTCGAGGTGCAGTTATTCAGCCGCGCCGATGAATGCCTGGCGCAGCTGCCGACGCATTTTCCCGGGGTGATCCTCAGCGACGTGCGCATGCCGGGCATGACCGGCCTGGAACTGCTGGCCGAGGTTCAGCGCCGCGATGCCGACTTGCCGGTGATTCTGCTGACCGGTCACGGCGATGTGCCGATGGCGGTCGAAGCGATGCGCGATGGTGCCTACGACTTCCTTGAAAAACCCTTCAGCCCCGAAACCTTGCTCGGCAGTCTGCGCCGTGCGCTGGACAAGCGGCGGCTGGTGCTGGAAAACCGCGCCCTGCACGAGCAGGCAGACAACCGCGCCAAACTCGATGCGACGTTGCTGGGCGTGTCCCGTGGTTTACAGACGCTGCGTCGGCAAGTGCTGGACCTGGCGACGCTGCCGGTCAATGTGTTGATCCGCGGTGAAACCGGCAGCGGCAAGGAATTGGTTGCCCGTTGCCTGCACGACTTTGGTCCGCGTGCCGACAAACCGTTTGTGGCGCTGAACTGTGCGGCGATCCCCGAGCAGTTGTTCGAGGCCGAACTGTTCGGCCACGAGAGCGGTGCATTCACCGGAGCCTCGGGCAAACGCATCGGCAAGCTCGAATACGCCGATGGCGGCACGCTGTTTCTCGATGAAATCGAAAGCATGCCGCTGGCTCAGCAGGTGAAATTGTTGCGGGTGTTGCAGGAGCAGAAGCTGGAGCGGTTGGGCTCCAATCAGAGCATCCGCGTGGATCTGCGGATAATCGCCGCGACCAAACCCGACTTGCTGGACGAAGCCCGGGCCGGACGCTTTCGCGAGGACCTGGCCTATCGGTTGAACGTGGCCGAGTTGCGGCTGCCGCCGTTGCGCGAGCGACGTGAAGACATTCCGCTGTTGTTCGAGTCGTTTGCGCAAAATGCCGCCGAGCGTTTGGGGCGCACTTTTCCACCGCTGAGCGGCCCGCAGTTGAGCCATCTGCTGAGCCACGACTGGCCGGGCAATGTGCGCGAATTGGCAAACGTTGCTGAGCGACAAGTGTTGGGGCTGGGCGAGCCGGAACCGGTGGGGATCGATCCTGGGCAATCCCTGGCGGCGCAGCAGGAAGCCTTTGAAGCGCATTGTCTGCGCGCGGCGTTGACCCGGCATAAGGGCGATGTGAAAGCGGTGCTTGAAGAGCTGCAACTGCCGCGCCGGACGTTCAATGAAAAGATGCAGCGGCATGGCCTGACCCGCGAGATGTTTTTGCAAGACAGCTGATTTTTGTGGTGCCTGAACTGGCCTCTTCGCGAGCAAGCCCGCTCCCACAGTTGATTCGAGGTGTAGGCAAATTCTGTGTTCACCGTAGATCCAATGTGGGAGCGGGCTTGCTCGCGAAGGGGCCAGCACTGACGAAGCAATCCCACGCCTGAATAAGCGGTTTTCCGCTCGCACCCGATCCTGAATAAGCGGATTTCCGCTCAATAAAACTCGCTACCCCCTCTAAACCGGCCCTCCTCCCTTTGGCACATCTCCTGCTATAGCCCAAGCAGGCTGCGTTTCAACGCGCTCCACAAAAACAATTAAATGAAGGATCCGTCATGGATAACTCACAATCCCTGCCTCTTGGGTCGGCAGCTTCGCCTGCCAAAGAAAGAACCACTGCCAGTCGCATCAAATCGATCTTCAGCGGCTCTGTCGGCAACATGGTCGAGTGGTACGACTGGTACGTCTACGCCGCCTTCTCCCTGTACTTCGCCAAGGCCTTTTTCCCCAAAGGCGACACCACCGCGCAACTGCTGAACACCGCCGCGATCTTCGCCGTGGGCTTCCTGATGCGCCCGATCGGTGGCTGGTTGATGGGCCTCTACGCCGACAAGGCCGGTCGCAAACGTGCGTTGATGGCCTCGGTCTACCTGATGTGCTTCGGCTCTCTGCTGATCGCCCTGAGCCCGGGTTATGAAACCATCGGCATCGGCGCGCCGATCCTGCTGGTGTTCGCGCGCCTGCTGCAAGGTTTGTCGGTCGGTGGCGAGTACGGCACCTCGGCAACGTACCTCAGTGAGATGGCGACCAAGGAACGTCGCGGCTTCTACTCCAGCTTCCAGTACGTGACCCTGATCTCCGGCCAGCTCATCGCTTTGGCAGTGCTGATCGTGCTGCAACAGACCCTGACCACTGAAGAGCTGTACGCCTGGGGCTGGCGCATCCCGTTCGCCATCGGCGCGCTGTGTGCCGTGGTTGCGCTGTACCTGCGTCGTGGCATGGAAGAAACCGAGTCGTTCTCCAAGAAAGAGAAGGCCAAGGAAAGCGCGATGCGCACCTTGATGCGCCATCCGAAGGAACTGATGACCGTGGTCGGCCTGACCATGGGCGGCACCCTGGCGTTCTACACCTACACCACGTACATGCAGAAATACCTGGTGAACACCGTCGGCATGAGCATCTCCGACTCCACCACTATTTCGGCCGCCACGCTGTTCCTGTTCATGTGCCTGCAACCGATCATTGGCGGGCTCTCGGATAAAGTCGGTCGCCGGCCAATCCTGATTGCCTTCGGTATTCTCGGGACGCTGTTCACCGTGCCGATCCTGACCACCCTGCACACCGTGCAGACCTGGTGGGGCGCGTTCTTCCTGATCATGGCGGCGCTGATCATCGTCAGCGGCTACACCTCGATCAACGCGGTGGTTAAAGCCGAACTGTTCCCGACCGAGATTCGTGCGCTGGGCGTTGGTTTGCCGTACGCGCTGACCGTGTCGATCTTCGGCGGCACCGCTGAATACATCGCGCTGTGGTTCAAGAGCATCGGCATGGAAACCGGTTACTACTGGTATGTCACTGCGTGTATTGCGGTGTCGTTGCTGGTCTACGTGACCATGAAAGACACCCGCAAGCATTCGCGGATCGAGACGGACTGACAGTTACATTGATGGTGGCTGTACTGGCCCCATCGTCGGAACGCCGCCCGGAGCAAGCTCGCTCCCACAAGGGTCTGGTATAAGCAGATCCAATGTGGGAGCGAGCTTGCTCGCGATGGCCGCACCTCGGTTTCAAGTCGCCCCTCTCCAGCAGATAACGATCGGTTAATGCCCCCGCAGCATTCTGCAGCTGACCGCATCCAAATCAACGTGACGCACGTATATCCGTTACAGGCCCCCGAATCAGCGCCTGTACGTATTCATTGCGAACGAACCTGGAGTACCTATCATGAAAATCCAACTGATCCTCGCCCTGACTCTTTCCGTATTGGCCGCCAACACCTTCGCCGCTGATGGTTATGACCAAACCGGTTCGGCCTCCTTCGCGTCCGAAGCCAGCGCCTCCGTCGACCGCGCTCATTCTGATACCTATGCCGCTGACGGTTTTGACAAAACCGGTACCGCAGAAACCATCGGCTAATAGTTGGAGGAAGGTTCACAGCCCGGCTTCGGCCGGGCTTACTCGTTTCCACATTTGGATCTCATCGCTGGAAGTTATCCGTTCGTCCTTGCACCATGACCGCCTCCCGAGCCCCCCAGGAATTTACGCCATGCCCGACGACATCCATTTCTACGAACCCGCCAACGGCCACGGCCTGCCGCATGACCCGTTCAATGCCATCGTCGGCCCGCGTCCCATTGGCTGGATTTCCTCTCAGGATGCCGATGGCCGCCTGAACCTGGCGCCTTACAGTTTCTTCAACGCGTTCAACTACATTCCGCCGATCATCGGTTTTTCCAGTGTCGGGCGCAAAGACAGCCTGAATAACATCGAGCGAACCGGCGAATTCGCCTGGAACCTGGCGACCCGTACGCTGGCCGAGCAGATGAACCAGTGCTCTGCCATGGTCGGACCTGAGGTCAACGAGTTCGAGCTGTCCGGACTGACCCCGGCAGCGTCGAAAATCATTCAGGTGCCACGCGTCGCCGAAAGCCCGGTGTCCTTCGAGTGCAAGGTCACGCAGATCATTCAGTTGCAGCGGGCGGATGGGAACGTGGTGCCGAGCTGGCTGATTCTCGGCGAAGTGGTCGCCGTGCATATCGCCAAGTGGCTGTTGAAGGATGGGGTGTACGACACCGCCGCGGCAGAACCGATTCTGCGCGGCGGCGGGCCAGCGGATTATTTCCAGCTGGGGCCTGAGGCGTTGTTCAAGATGTATCGCCCGGGGGCGGTCAAGTAATTACCAGATCAGGTCGCCGTCTTCGCTGACGTCTTTGAGGTGTGTCAACTGCAGCGCCGCGGCTTCATCGGCCTCGCGGGCAGTTTTGAAGGTCTGTTCTTCGAGCAGCTTGTGAAAGCGCGGTGCACCCGAACCACCGATGGCTTTGGTGGCGATTGCGGCGTGATAACCGCCCTCGCGGGGTACTACGGCAGATACGGCTTCGAAGGTTTCAAAGGCTTTGCGTGCCATGTCGTGGATCCTGGCTGATTGAGAGTTGAGCCATTAAACCCTCAACCCGCCATTTTGTGTACCCACGACTGGGACTGTCCCAGCGCCTGGGCAGCAGACACGTCCTTGAAGGTATGAAAATCCAGGCTGTTGACCACAAGGTCTTGCACCAACTCGGCAAAAATCTGCATGGCCGGGGTGCTGAAATAAGCGGTCATGGCCTGCTGGTTCATCCAGAAACCGGACACCAGCCACAACTCGGGATCGCATTGCGAATGTTGCAGGGCAAAATTCAGGCAACCCGGTGCGCTGCGGGACGGCTCGATCAAGGCGCTCAGGCGCGCACCGAGTTCCGCCGAACGCCCGGCGCGGGCGCGGACAAAGGCCATATGACTGACGGGGATCTGCGTAGACATGTTCAACCCTCCCAGGTACTCGAGTGGCAGCCGTGGGACGGGCTGCGACAGGATCCAAGGTTAAGCGCGCCCCTTCCATCACGGTTAGTCGATTCCTGCCGGCTTGTTGCACAATCCTGCGCGGTCTCTCGAAAAACCTGGAACAACCTGTGAAAGTTTTCGTGCCGATGAAACACGGCTTTCAAGCAAGTTTTCCTTGGGTTGCCCTGTCATAGAGGTGCCGTAAATTCACTCCGTGCAGAATCAGGCAAGGTTGAGGCAGGATGTGTCTACCGCTTTGTCTTGCACAAACTTAAGCTCGCTTCATTACTGACGCACCACCGAGGATGCCTTGCATGTCGTCGCTCGATCACTTTGAAGCCCCGCTGGACGCCGACATGGAGAAACAGCGCGCGGAACTGGCCGCTATCATTCGCCATAACACGGCGGAGGATGGCACTTATGCGACTGCCGTCGGCTCGCTCTTCATGTCTCGTCATAGCAAGTCCCATGAGTTTGCCCCGGTACTGGCGCAACCCGCGCTGTGCATCATGGCGCAGGGCCGTAAAGAGGTCAGGCTGGCCGATGAATACTTCAATTACGATCCGCTGAACTACCTGGTGGTGTCGGTCTCGATGCCATTGAGCGGACGAGTGGTGAACGTCACGTCTGAAGAACCGATCCTCGCGGTGCGGCTGGACATTGATCCGGCAGAAATCACCGCGCTGATTGCCGATGCCGGTCCTCTCGGTGTGCCAACCCGGCCAACGGGACGAGGTTTGTATGTCGAACGGATCGACACCGCGATGCTCGACGCGGTGTTGCGTCTGGCACGTTTGCTGGATGCGCCGAAAGACATCGCCATGCTCGCACCGCTGATTCGCCGGGAAATTCTGTATCGGCTGTTGCGCAGCCAGCAGGGTCATCGGCTGTACGAAATCGCTATCGCCAACAGCCAGAGCCATCGCATCAGCCAGGCGATCAAATGGCTAAACGGCAACTATGAACAGCCGCTGCGCATCGATGATCTGGCGAAGGAAGTGAACCTGAGCGTGTCGACGTTGCATCACCGGTTCAAGGCGATGACAGCGATGAGTCCGTTGCAGTATCAGAAGCAACTGCGCCTGCAAGAAGCGCGGCGGTTGATGCTGGCGGAAGGGCTGGAGGCTTCGGCGGCGGGGTATCGGGTGGGGTATGAAAGCCCTTCGCAATTCAGCCGGGAATACAGCCGGTTGTTTGGGGCTCCGCCGTTAAGGGATTTGGCGCGGTTGCGGTTGACGGTTTGATCCGGCATTTGTTGTGTGGCTGAGGGCCCCTTCGCGAGCAAGCCCGCTCCCACAGGGGTCTGGTGTACACCGGTCCAATGTGGGAGCGGGCTTGCTCGCGAAGAGGCCGGTACAGTCAATCCACCTCTAATGTCAGGCGCCGAGTACGCGACAAGCCTCAGCCGGCAATGTCACCGACACCGGATTGCCAATGCTCAACCCAAACCCCTGACACGGCGTGCTCAACGCCGTAAACGACACCCCGGAACATTCAACGGTGGTTTCAATCGTCGCGCCGATATCGCGCACGAACGTCACCTTACCGAGCAGCCGATTCCCCGCCGTCGCCTGCGGATGCGACAGTTGCAGGTCCTCAGGACGAATCAGCATCTTCACTTTCTCACCCACCACGATGCTGCTGCAGATCGGCACTTGCAGCGCATCGCCACCCGGCAACCCAATCTTGCCGTTGCCCAGCGCGGTGGCAGGGAAAATATTCCCCGAGCCGATGAAGTCCGCAACAAATTCATTGGCCGGGTGACGATAGATTTCAATCGGCGTGCCCACTTGCTGCACGCGATGTTCACCCAATACCACAACGATATCCGCCATGGTCATGGCTTCACGCTGGTCGTGGGTCACCATGATGGTGGTGATGTTCAAGCGTTGTTGCAGCTGACGGATTTCCACCTGCATCGATTCACGCAGCTTGGCGTCCAGCGCCGACAACGGTTCGTCGAGCAGCAGAATTTTCGGGTGATTGGCAATCGCCCGGGCAATCGCCACCCGCTGACGTTGACCGCCAGAGAGTTTCGACACCGGTCGGTCGATCATTTCCTGCAGCTGAATCAGTTGCAGCAACTCCACCACCCGCGCCTGCTGATTGGCCTTGCTGACCCCGCGCAGTTTCAGCGGATAGGCGATGTTCTCCCCCACCGTCATGTGCGGAAACAGCGCCAGGGATTGAAACACCATGCCGAAATTACGTTGATGAGCCGGGGTGTGGCCGATGTCTTCACCGTCCAGGCGAATCTCACCGCCGCTCAGGGTTTCAAGCCCTGCAATCATTCGCAGCAAGGTGGTTTTGCCGCAGCCCGAAGGGCCGAGAAAACACACCAGTTTGCCCTCAGGCAAATGCAGGTTTACATCCTTTACCGCGCAGGCCGAGCCGTAATGTTTCTCGACGTTTTCCAGAATCAGACCAGTCATGTTGCACCTCAAGAATCAGAACGAAACGCCACCTTCACCAACCAGCTTCTCCAACGCCCAGATCAGGACGAAGTCGATCAGCACGATCAGCACGGCAAACGAGAAAACGGTTGGGTCGAGCGAAGACACGGTGCGGCTGTACATCCAGATCGGCACGGTCATGACGTCGATGGTGTAGAGGAAGTAGGTCACGGTGAATTCGTTGAACGAGACGATGAACGCCAGCAGCATCCCCGCCAGAATCCCCGACTTCATCAGCGGCACCACCACATCGATAATCGCCCGGGTCGGTGAAGCACCGAGCATCTGCGCGGCTTCTTCGACTTCGCTGCCAATGGAGAGCATCGCGGCGGTGCAGTTTTTCACCACGAACGGCAGCGCCAGGATCACGTGGGCAATCACCAGCCGCGAGGTGGTCATCTGGAACGGCAGGCTGTCGAACACCAGCAGCAACGCCAGGCCCAACACCACCATCGGAAACACCAGCGGCAGCGACATCAATTGCAGCGCCACGGCTTTGCCGCGGAACTCGCAACGGGTCAGGGCATAAGCGGCCGGCACCGCAATGATCGTTGCAAACACCATGGTCAGGCACGCCACCATCAGGCTGGTGGTCATGGCCTTGCCGAGGCTCAGCACATCGCTGGCATCCGGCGACACGAAGGTGTGCCAGGCAGCCTTGTACCATTGCAGGCTGTAGCTGCTCGGCGGGAAGTCGAGGTTCGACGCACCGCTGAACGACATCACGATCATGGTCAGGATCGGCAACACCGCCAGCAGCAGGATGAAGCCCGACAGGATGCCGGCAAACTTGCCGGTCTCGCCGGGCAGCAGCCCATAACGTTTCTTGATCAGGGTGCTCATTGGGAAGCCTCCAGCATGCGCCGACGACGGCCAGTGATGTATTCGGACAAGGTCATGATCGCAAGCGTGGTGACAATCAACACCACACCGGCAGCGGATGCGGCGGGCCAGTTCATCAGCGGGGCGATCTGGTCATGGACCATCACGGCCAGCATCGGCACGCGTCGGCCACCGAGCAGCAATGGCACCACGAAGCTGCTGGCGTTGTAGGCGAATACCAACGTCGCGCCAGTGATGATCCCCGGCATGCTCATCGGCAACACCACCTGACGGAACACCTGAAAACGGCTGGCACCCAGGGTTGCAGCGGCTTCTTCATAAGTACGGGCGACGCCGCGCATGGCGCTGGCAATCGGCAGCACGGCCAACGGGAACGCGGTTTGCACCAGGCCCATCAGTACGCCGTTCTGGTTGTAGAGCAGCATGATCGGACGCTTGATCAGGCCCAGGCCCATCAGCGCCTGGTTGAGCATCCCGCCCGGGCCCAGAATCACCAGCCAGCCGTAGCTTTGCAGCAGCAGGTTGACCAACAATGGCAGCAGCACCGCGGCGAGGAAGATCCGTCGCACAAACGGTGAGGTCAGCCGCGACATGGTGTAGGCCACCGGGATCGCCAACACGACCGCAATCACTGCGCTGATCAGGGCCAGACGCAGGGTCAGCAGCAAGGATTTAAGGTAATACGGTTCCAGCAGTTGGGCGTAACTGGCCAGGCTGAACCCGGTCCACTCCGCGCCCTTGGTGCCCACGCTCATGCGCAGTACCAGCAGGCTGGCGGCGATCAATACGCCCAGAAACAGCATCGACGGCGAGAGGAAAAACCAGGCACGCGTCGTCGGCGAAACACCTCGGGGAGAGCGCGATGCAGCGACGGCGACCGGATGAGTCAGAGGTTGGTGTTCCATAGCAAGGGTCTCGTCAATGGAAAGCAGCTGACAAACACAACACCTGAAGCAACGACGTTCTAGTGTGGGAGCGGGCTTGCTCGCGAAAGCGGTGGGTCAGTCAGCATCGATGTCGACTGACGGATTGCATTCGCGAGCAAGCCCGCTCCCACATTTGATTTGTGGTGCTCTTGGGGCTTGTGTTCGTCACTCGATCAGGAAGAAAAGATTTCCGTGTAACGACGAATCCATTGGTCATGCACGGTGGCCAGGAAGGCGTTGTCGTGCATGATCGCCTTCTCGGCAATCTGCTCTGGCGTGAGGATGTACGGGCTCTTGCGTGCTTCGGCGGAGATGATCGCCTTGGCGTTGACCGGGCCGTTGTAGATGTCTTCAGCCATCTTGCCCTGCACCAGTGGGTCCAGAGAGTGGTTGATAAAGGCGTACGCCATGTCGGTGTCGCCCGGACGGTTCTTCGGCATCACCGATTGCATCAAGTCGGTATAGAAACCTTCCTTCATGCCAAAGGTTGCACTCAGACCGTAGGCCGGATCGCGGATCTGTTTCGGGAAGAATGCCGGCGCGTACAGACCGCCCATGTCCAGGGAACCGGTGCGGAACAGCTCGGCGATCTGGTTCGGGTTTTCACCCAGGGTCACCACGCGATCTTTCAGCTCGGCGAGTTTCTTGAAGCCCGGCTCAATGTTGTGTTCGTCACCACCGGCCAGTTTGGCGGCGATGATGATCAGGTCCATGGCCTCGGTCCAGTTCGGCGGCGGCAGGAAGATGTTTGGCGCCAGCTCCGGGTCCCACAGGGCTGCATAGCTGTCCGGGGCTTCTTTCTGGGTGCGGGTGCTGTAGACCAGGCTGTTGCACCAGAGCAGGTAACCGATACCGTGGCCATTGGCGCCGGTGCGGTATTTCTCCGGTACGTCGACCAGGTTGGGAATGCGGTTGAGGTCGGGTTTTTCCAGCAGGTTGGCGGCGGCCAGACCTTCGGCGCCGACGCCTGCCAGGGTGATGATGTCGTACTGCGGACGGTCACCGCCGGCCTTGAGTTTAGCGACCATTTCCGAGGTACTGCCGGTGCGGTCAGCAATGACCTTGCAGCCGTACTTGTCTTCGAAGGTCGCTGCGATGTTACGCAGGGCTGCCAAGCCGGTGTCATCGGACCAGGTCAGCAAACGCAGGGTCTTGCCCGCAAAGCGTGTGTCGCTGGCGTTAGCCTTGATGAACGGCATGCTCATGGCGGCCGCTGCCACCGAGGCTACGCCCACGGTTTTGATGAATTGACGTCTGTTCAGATCATGCTCGCCCATTACGGACTCCCTTTGTTTTTGTAGGTATGAGGCTGGTCGCAACCGTTGCATCTGCGCCGCCAGATCTGCTTCAAGCCCCCGTATTCACGGGGTTTGCGCTGAGCCGACGGGTTCATCCTGAGGTCGTGTAAAACACCTGACTATCGATAAAAACTCATTGTAGCCATGACGCCAGCGCATGCCTCATCACGAGGCATGCGCTGACCCTTTTCGAGCCGTCAGACCGCTCGAATCACGTGTTTGATTTCCTGGAAAGCCTGCAAGCCCCACGGCCCCAATTCGCGACCGATGCTGCTCTGTTTGTAGCCACCCCAAGCGGTCTGCGGGAAGATCACTTGCGGCGCATTGATCCACACAAGCCCCGCTTGCAAGGCGTTGGCGACCCGATCTGCCGCTTCGGCGTCGCGGGTGACCACGCTGGCCACCAGACCGAACTGGCTGTCGTTGGCCAGGGCAATCGCCTCGGCTTCGGTGGCAAAACTGCGCACGCAGATCACCGGCCCGAATATCTCTTCACACCACAGCGCACTGTCGAGGGGCACTTCGGTGAAAATCGTCGGCTGCAAAAAATAACCGCGCGACAGGTCCGCCGGACGATTGCCGCCGCAAACCAGTTTGGCGCCTGCACTCAAACCACGATCGATGTGGCCCAGCACGCGCTGGTATTGCGCCTGATTGACCAGTGCGCCCATTTCCACGTTCGGGTCGAACGGGTCGGCAACACGAATGGCTTCGGCGCGGGCCTTCAAACGGATGAGGAATTCGTCCGCCAGTTCATCGGCGATCAGCACGCGGCTGGTGGCCGAACACATCTGCCCGGCATTGAAGAAGCCGCCACCACAGGCCACTTCCACGGCCAGTTCAATGTCTGCGTCTTTGAGCACCAGCAGCGAGGATTTTCCGCCCAGTTCCAGGCTCACGCCCTTCACGGTTTCTGCTGCGCGTTGCATGACCTGCACGCCGACGGCGTTGCTGCCGGTGAAGGAGATTTTGGCGATGCGCGGATCAGCGGACAACGGCGCGCCGACCGCCAGGCCGGTACCGCAGACCAGGTTGAACACACCCTTGGGCACACCGGCCTCGGCGATGATCGTCGCCAGTTCCAGTTCTGGCAGCGGTGTCACTTCGGACGGCTTAAGCACCACGCAGCAACCGGCGGCCAAGGCCGGGGCGAGTTTCCAGGCGGTAGTGACCATCGGGAAATTCCACGGCACGATCAGGCCGACCAAACCGCAGGGTTCGCGGCGCACGCGAGCGCTGAAGTCGTCGGTTGGCAGCTCCACATTGCTGTCTTGCTTGGCATCGAGACCTTCGGCCAGACCTGCGTAGTACTCGAAGGTGGCGATCACGTCGTCGACGTCGATGGCGGCTTCAAACAGCGGCTTGCCGTTGTTGCTCGACTGCAAATGCATCAACTGTTCGCGACTGGCCTGCACGCCCGCAGCAATTTTGCGCAGGATCGCGCCGCGTTCGGCGCCGGTGGTTTTCGACCACTCCTTGAAGGCGTTGGTCGCGGCAGTGACGGCTTGATCGACAGCACGTTCATCGCCGCCGTTCACGGTGGTCAACAAGGCTTCGGTCGCCGGGTTGATCACGCGCAGGTGTTCGTTGCCAGCGGACCATTGGCCGTCGATGAACAGGCCGTCCAGTGCCGTTGGGAAAGTCATGCGGAAAGTCATTTCGACACCGCCTTCATCCACACAGTCTGATCGATTTCAATCAGGGTCGGACCCTGGCGATCGGCCGCGGCGCGCAGTGCGCTGCGCAGTTGCTCGACACCGCAGACGGCTTCGGCTGCACAGCCCAGCGCCTTGGCGACACCGATGAAGTCCGGGGTGTAGATGTCCACGCCGACCGGCTCGATGGCGCGGTTGACCATGTATTTCTTGATCTCTTCGTAGCCCTGGTTATTCCACAGCAGGACGATCACCGGGGTGCGCGCTTCAACAGCGCTGGCCAGTTCCGGCAGGGTAAATTGCAGGCCGCCGTCGCCGATCAGGCACACCACTGGGGGTCGGGCACCGCCTTCGACGCTGCCGCCGAGCCAGGCGCCAATCGCTGCCGGCAAGGCGTAACCGAGGGTGCCGTAACCGGTGGACGAGTTGAACCAGCGACGCGGGCGTTCCGGGTTGAAGGTCAGGTTGCCGGTGTACACCGGTTGGGTGGAATCGCCAACGAAAACGGCCTCTGGCAATTCGTGCAGAACCGTTTCCAGGAAACGGGTCTGGGCCAGGGTCGGCGCATCCCAGGTGGCGGCCAGCTCGTCGCGCAAGCGTGCGGCACGGACCTGGCCCCAATCGTTACGGCGCTCGGCCAGCGAGTGGTGAGACAGTTCGCTAAGCAAGGATTGAACCGCGTTGCGCGAGTCGGCTACCAATGCGACTTTCGGCGGGTAGTTGCGCACGGTCTGGTCGGGGTCGATGTCCACACGCAGCAGCACGCCAGGAATCTCGAAACCGCCGGCGAAGGTGACGTCGTAATCGGTCTCGGCCAGTTCGGTGCCGATCGCCAACACTACGTCAGCTTCAGCCACCAAAGCACGAGTCGCGACCAGGCTTTGGGTCGAGCCGATCAGCAACGGATGGTTGGACTCGAGCATGCCTTTGGCGTTGATGGTCAAGGCCACCGGGGCGTCCAGCAGTTCGGCCAGCTCAGTCAACTCGGCGGCGGCATCGATGGCGCCGCCACCGGCGAGAATCAGTGGGCGCTTGGCACTGGCCAGCAGCGCGGTCATGCGGCTGATTGCACTCGGCGAGGCACCGGCGCGGTCGATGTTCACCGGTACGCTGGCGAGCAGGTCATCGGCCTCTTCGACCAGAACGTCCAACGGAATTTCGATATGAACCGGACGCGGACGGCCGGCCTGGAACAGAGCAAAGGCACGCGCCAGGACGCCCGGCAATTCAGCCGCCGACATCAAGGTGTGGGAGAACGCCGCGACGCCACCGACCAATGCGCTCTGGTTTGGCAGCTCGTGGAGCTTGCCGCGACCGCCGCCCAACTGGTTGCGCGATTGCACGCTGGAGATCACCAGCATCGGGATCGAGTCGGCGTAGGCCTGGCCCATGGCGGTGGTGATGTTGGTCATGCCAGGGCCGGTGATGATGAAGCACACACCCGGTTTGCCGCTGGTGCGAGCGTAACCGTCGGCCATGAAACCGGCGCCCTGTTCGTGACGCGGAGTGACGTGGTTGATGCTCGAACGGGCCAGCCCGCGATACAGCTCCACGGTGTGAACCCCGGGAATGCCGAACACCTGCTCAACCCCGTAATCTTCGAGTAACTTGACCAATACTTCGCCGCACGTCGCCATTTCTTTGCCCTTTTTGTTCGTTCGAGACGCCGGACCTGCGCAGTGTTTATGATGAGTGGGCAGGTCCAGGGATGGCCTTATTGGAACGGGCGACACGTAGCCGCAACAATGGATAAAAAGTCATACTAGCCATGTCCTCACGTCATACCTTGGATCCCAATGAAACGATTGCCTCCCCTGCCGGCGCTGCACACTTTTCTGATTACCGCGCAGTGCTGCAACTTCACCCGCGCTGCTGAACAGCTGTACATCACCCAAGGTGCGGTGAGTCGGCAGATCGCCGGGCTGGAAGAACATCTGGGTTATGAACTGTTCATTCGCCAGGCCCGGGGCCTTGACCTGACGGCCGAAGGACGGGAATGGCTGCCACGGGTCCAGCAGATTTTCGGCTTGATCGACGAGGCGGTGGAGCAGATCGGCGAGAAGCGCGAAACTCTGCAACTCAAGGCCCCGACGTGTGTCATGCGCTGGCTGTTGCCACGGCTGTTGCAGTGGCAAAGGGAGCGCCCAGATGTGCCGGTGGAATTGACCACTACGGTCAAGCACGGCGTGGATTTTCATCGCGAACAGTTCGATGCAGCGGTGATGTACGGCGCACCGCCGGACAGTTCATTGGTGTCTCAACATCTGTTTGATGAACAGCTGACGCCGGTCTGTTCCAAGCCGTTGCTCGAAGGTCCGGTGCCGCTGCTGACGCCGGAGGATCTGGAGCAGCACATGCTGCTCCACCCGACCCGGGATGAACGGGACTGGAAGGCCTGGCTGGCCACCGCGGATGTTCGCTTGAGCAATGTCGCCAAGGGTCAGCATTTCGAAACGCTGGATCTGGCGATGTCGATGGCGTCCCAGGGGACAGGCGTGGCGATCGGGGATTGGTCGCTGATTGGCGATGATCTGAGTGCCGGGCGGCTGGTCATGCCGTTTGAATTGAAGGTGAAGACCGGGTTGGCGTATTACCTGGTTTTCCCGGAAAAACCGGGACCTTCGCCGAAGTTGCGCGAGTTGATGGGGTGGTTGGTGGAGCAGGCGCAGAGTCGCTGAGCCCTGAAGGCTTGGCGCACACCCTGTGGGAGCGAGCTTGCTCCCACAAGTGTTCAGTGAACTCAGTAGCCCACAGCAAACCGCTGCCGTGAATGCTTCGGCACTTCCACTTCATCCAGCATCGCAATCGCATAATCGGCGAAAGTGATCCAGCTCCGCCCTTCGCTACTCATCAGCAAATCATCCTTGCCGATCCGAAACGTCCCCGTGCGCTCACCTTCGACAAACTCTGCCGACGGCGACACAAAGGTCCAATCCAGCTCTTTTTCCTGTCGCAGGTTTTCCAGAAACAGCGCACCGGCACTGGCCTCAGCCTTGTACGCCTGCGGAAAACCCTCGCTGTCGATGACGCGGGTTCCGTCCGGCAGCAACAGCGAACCGGCACCGCCCACCACCAGCAGACGTTGCACTCCCGCCTTCTTCACCGGCCCGATCACGGCGCTGGCAGGAAGCGTCGCGAAGTGCGCAGCGCTGATCACTACGTCATGGCCAGCGACTGCCGCTTGTAAGGCTTCGGCGTCCAGGGCATCCACATTTCTGCTCACCACACCGGCACGCTGGCCGATCTTCGAGGTGTCGCGGGCGATGGCGGTAACGCTATAACCACGGCGCAGGGCTTCTTCCAAGAGTTGGCTACCGGCGCGACCGGTAGCACCAATGATTGCGATCTTGCTCATGACGTTCTCCAGTGTTGATCAGTGAGAGTAGGTGAATCGGGTTACCACTTCATCTCGCCCTTGGCGACTTTGGCGCTCAGTTCCAGGGAGCTTTCTTCACCCAGCTGCGGGTAGCGTTTTTTCATCGCGGCGATCAGCGCGGCAGCGTCCTTTGCCTTGGCGGTTTCTTCGTCAAATGCCTTGATGTAATCGGCGGTGAACTGCACGGCGGCCAGGGAGCGGGCGCTCTCACCGAGGTAATGACCCGGCACGATGGTTTTCGGTTTCAGGGTTTCGATGGCGTGCAATGTGGTCAGCCAATCAGCGTGGGACTGCGGCGTCTGGGTGTCAGCCATCCACACATGGATGTTTTCCGCGACGACGACGCCACCGACCACAGCCTTGATCGACGGAATCCAGACAAAGGTGCGATCCGGCTGCTTGCCCTCAAGCCCCACCAACTGCAACTTCTGCCCTTCGAGCATCAGGCTGTCGCCTTTGAGTACATCCGGCACGATGGTTTTGGCCGGTACATCGGCGCCCATTTTCGGCCCCCAGAACGCCAGTTTGCCGTCGACGGTTTTCTGGATGTGATCCACGGTCGGCTGCGAGGCGAGCACTTTGGCGTTGGGGAATGCTGCAGTCAGGGTGTCGAGGCCGAAGTAGTAATCCGGGTCACCGTGGCTGATGTAAATGGTGGTCAGTTGCTTGCCGCTGGCGCGGATCTTTTCGACCACTTGCTCGGCCTGGGATTTGCCAAATTGCGCATCCACCAAAATCGCGTCTTTCTCGCCGCTGACCAACACCGAGGTCACCGGGAAGATCGCCTTGTCGCCCGGGTTGTAGACGTCCAGGGTCAGGATCGACGCTGCCGCTGCGTGGGCGGCGAAACCGAGGGTGGCGGTGGCCAGCAAAATACGTTTAAGCGAGGTGAAGCCGATCATCTGTTGCTCCGTGGTCCGACTGCCGTGTTTGGCGATGGGACAGAGCTTAGTTGCATGACTCAGTACAAAAAATGCGATGCTGGAACATAGTTTGTTTCTGAAAGTGAGCAAATGATGGATCGTCTACAAGCAATGCGGGTGTTTGTCACGGTGGTTGACCTCGGCAGCCAGTCGGCCGCCGCCGATCACCTGGAGCTGTCACGGCCCGTGGTTTCGCGCTATCTGGCGGAGCTGGAGGATTGGGTCGGCGCACGCCTGATGCACCGCACCACGCGCAAGTTGAGCCTGACCGCCGCCGGCAGTGAAATCCTGCCTCGATGTCGGCAGATGCTCGACCTGTCCACGGACATGCAAGCCGCCGTCAGCGAACCGGACGAGGCACCGCGCGGCGTGTTGCGCATCAGCGTCAGCACCTCGTTCGGTCAGGCACAACTGGCGGATGCCATGGCCGCTTACGTCAAACGTTATCCCGGCGTCAGCATCGACCTGCAGATGCTCGACCGCACGGTGAACCTGGTGGATGAGCGCATCGATCTGGCGATCCGCACCAGCAACGACCTGGACCCGAACCTGATCGCGCGACGGCTGACGGTCTGCCGCTCGGTGATCTGCGCCTCCCCCGCTTATCTGCTCGAACACCCGACACCGCGGCGGGTCGAGGATCTGAGCCAGCACAATTGCCTGACCCACTCCTACTTCGGCAAAAGCCTCTGGCATTTCGAGGAGGACGGTGAGCAGGTGTCAGTGCCGGTGCAGGGCAACATCAGCGCCAACGAAGCCAGCACCTTGTTGCGTGCGGCGATGGCCGGTGCCGGGGTGGCGATGCTCCCCAGTTATCAGGCCGGCGTGCACATCCACAGCGGCGAACTGATCCGCCTGCTGCCCCACGCTGAACCCCGGCAAATGAACGTTTACGCGGTGTATGCCTCACGCAAACACATGCCGGCGGCGTTGCGCAGCATGCTGGATTTTCTGGTGCTCAGATTCCCGGAAGAACCGGAGTGGGATATCGGCCTGTAACCAGATCAAATGTGGGAGCGGGCTTGCTCGCGAATGCGGTCGATCATTCAACATTGATGGCGACTGACCCACCGCTTTCGCGAGCAAGCCCGCTCCCACATGGGGATATTAGTGTTCTGAATGTCGGGTTACATGCGCAAGCCACGCGCCTGGCAACTCACAGGCACTGACCTATGCTGAAAGTAATACCGAAAGGTATTCGTTCAGAGGTCAACGCCATGAACATCAAAACAAGAAGATACCTCGCGATTTTCATCACCTGCGCGGCCACGCTTGCGCTGTATGGCACGGCGGCCTGGCGCGTCGAGCAGTTGCGACAACTGCCCCGTGAATACGCAAGCTGCAACTTCGAACGCTGCATTCCCCACAACGCGACCCTCAACGCCCTCAAGTAACGAAGGGGATCAGGCCTCGTTGTCCTGATCGGCCTTCAAGCGGTCGCGAAATGCCTTCGGCGAGATCCCCACTCGACGCCGGAACAGGCGCGTGAAGTTGGTCGGATCAGAGAACCCCAACACGTCGGACATCTCATAAATGGTCATGCTGGTGTAGGTCAGCAAGCGCTTGGCCTCCAGCAATTGACGTTCGTGCATGATCTGCAACGCCGGTTGTCCCGCCAGCTCACGGCAGGTGCCGTTGAGGTGGGACACGGAAATCCCCAGCCGATGGGCCAGGTCTTCGACCTTGACGTGTTGGCGATAGGTCTCTTCCACCAGTTGGATAAAACCGTTGAGGTACTCCCGGGCACGCTGCGGACGCTGGCTGGCGTTGCGACGGGAAATCACCTGGCGGCTGACCCACACCATGATCACGCTGACCAGCGAATGCATGAGCATTTCGCGAGCCGGCTGGTGGCCGGTGTATTCGTCTTGCAGCGCTGAAAACAGGCTATTGAGGTAGTCGCCTTCCTTGCCCGCCGGATAACTTTCGGCCTGGGCCAAAGCGTTCACCGAGTTACCCAGTTGCGCCTGAAGATGGGCGACCAGCGGCGCGGCAAGGGTAACCACAAACCCTTCGACGTCCTCGGAAAACCGGAAACCGTGAACGGACAGCGGTGGCAGGATCTGGATCGCCGGCTCGGTCAGCTGCGTACGTTTGCCTTCGATTTCAAGCTCTGCCTGACCTTTGAATACGAAGAGCAACTGGCACAAATCGGCGTGGCGGTGGGGTTTGATTTCCCATTGGTGTTCGCGGCTGCGTTTGGAAATGGTTTCACAGTGCAGCAAGTCCGGGGTCGGCCAATCCAGGCTTTCACCGTAGAGCTTGAACACTGGAATCGAAGGTAGGTCAGGCTTGTTCATCACTTCAATCCAGGCCTCGGGGGTAGGCGGGCGATAATCGCACCGATTGGCAGAATGTACAGGTATCGGCTCAGTTTTCCCCTTCAATTGACAGACTCGCGAGAGAAAAATGCAAGCACTCGATCCATAAAAATTATTCACCGGCCCTGGTTGCGTGAAGCTTGCGAGTCATAAAAACAATGAAAATGCTGAAAGCCCAAATCGCCATCATCGGCGCCGGTCCGTCCGGTTTATTGCTCGGCCAATTGCTGCACAACGCCGGCATCGACACCCTCATTCTCGAACGCCAGACCCCGGACTATGTGCTCGGACGAATCCGGGCCGGCGTCCTCGAACAAGGAATGGTAGAGCTGTTGCGCCAGGCCGGCGTGGGTCAGCGCATGGACGCCGAAGGGCTGGTCCACACAGGCTTCGAACTGGCCCTCGACGCACGCCGCGTACACATCGATCTGCAAGCCCTGACCGGTGGCAAAACGGTGATGATCTACGGTCAGACCGAGGTCACTCGCGACCTGATGGCCGCTCGTCGGGAGGCCGGTGCGCAGACGATTTACCAGGCAAGCAACGTCGTTCCTCACGGGATGAAAACCGAAGAGTCGTTCGTGACTTTTGAGAAGGACGGCGAGCTGTATCGACTCGATTGCGACTACATCGCCGGGTGCGACGGTTTCCATGGCGTGGCCCGGCAGTCGATTCCTGCCGAGTGCCTGAACGTGTTCGAGCGGGTCTATCCGTTTGGCTGGCTGGGGATTCTTGCCGATACCCCGCCAGTGCACGAGGAGCTGGTTTACGCCCGGCATGAGCGCGGTTTTGCCCTGTGCAGCATGCGTTCGGCCATCCGCACCCGCTATTACCTCCAGGTGCCGGCCGACGAGCACGTCGAGAACTGGTCTGATCAGCGCTTCTGAGATGAACTCAAATCCCGTCTGCCTTGCGTGTTGGCGGAGTCGTTGGTCACTGGACCCTCCATCGAAAAAAGCATCGCGCCGTTACGCAGTTTTGTCGTCGAACCAATGCAGTACGGGCGGATGTTTTTGGTCGGCGACGCCGCGCACATCGTCCCGCCTACCGGCGCCAAGGGCCTTAACCTGGCAGCCAGCGACGTCAGTACGCTGTTCAACATTCTGTTGAAGGTTTACCGAGAAGGCCGTATGGATTTGCTGGAGAAATACTCCGAGATCTGTTTGCGTCGGGTGTGGAAAGCCGAACGGTTTTCCTGGTGGATGACCTCGATGCTGCACCGCTTCGACGATAACGACGCCTTCAGCCAGCGGATTGCCGAGTCGGAACTGGGGTACTTCGTCGACTCCGAGGCCGGTCGGAAAACCATTGCAGAAAATTACGTCGGCCTTCCATACGAGGCTATCGAATAGCCTGCTATCGACTTACACTGGCGAGCATCCCCGCTCGCCTTGCTCCTTGCGGGTCAATCACTGTCCGCAGGTTCTAACCCGTGACCAATCTCAACCAGCCTGAAACGCCCAAACCGGCCATTCGCAGCGTGTTGATCGCCCTGATGCTGGCAATTTTTCTTGGCGCGCTGGACCAGACCATCGTCGCGGTGTCGATGCCGGCCATTTCCGCACAATTCAAGGACGTCAGCCTGCTGGCCTGGGTGATTTCCGGCTACATGGTGGCGATGACGGTGGCCGTGCCGATCTACGGCAAATTGGGCGATCTGTACGGTCGACGCACGTTGATGCTGTTTGGCATGGGGTTGTTCACGGTCGCTTCGTTTTTCTGTGGCATGGCCCAGAGCATGGAGCAACTGGTGCTGGCACGGATTCTTCAAGGCATCGGTGCTGGCGGGATGATTTCGGTCAGCCAGGCGATCATCGGCGACATCGTGCCGCCCCGGGAACGCGGCCGCTATCAAGGCTATTTCAGCAGCATGTACGCCGTGGCCAGCGTGGCCGGCCCAGTACTCGGCGGTTACATGACCGAGTACCTGTCATGGCGCTGGGTATTTCTGATCAACCTGCCGTTAGGCCTCGGTGCCTGGCTGGTGGCCAATCGAACGTTGGTGGGTTTGCCAGTGCCACAACGCAAACCGATCATCGATTACCTCGGCACGTTGCTGATGATCATCGGCTTGACCGCCTTGTTGCTGGGCATCACCCAAGTCGGCCAGGGCCATTCGTGGCGCAGCGCCGAAGTGCTGGGCCTGCTCGGTTGTGCGGTGTTGGTACTGGCGCTGTTCGTCTGGCATGAACGCCGGGCGCGGGAGCCGCTGCTGCCCATGCATTTGTTCGCCAATCGCAATGCGATCCTGTGCTGGTGCACGATCTTCTTCACCAGTTTCCAGGCGATCTCGCTGATTGTGTTGATGCCGCTGCGCTTCCAGAGCGTTACCGGTGCCGGGGCCGACAGCGCCGCGCTGCACCTGTTGCCGCTGGCGATGGGCTTGCCGATCGGTGCGTATTTCGCCGGCCGCCGAACCTCGGTGACCGGGCGCTACAAACCCATGATTCTGACCGGGGCCCTAATCATGCCGATCTCGATTCTCGGTATGGCGTTCAGTCCTCCCCAGGCCTTTGTGCTCAGTAGTCTGTTCATGTTGCTCAGCGGGATCGCTAGCGGCATGCAGTTCCCGACGTCCCTGGTCGGAACGCAGAACTCGGTGGCACAACGGGACATCGGTGTCGCCACCAGCACCACCAACCTGTTCCGCTCATTGGGCGGCGCGGTGGGTGTGGCATTGATGTCAGCCCTGCTGCTGGCGTTGTTACAGGACTCAAGTTTTGCCCACCTGGCCGGCTCTTCGATGATTGCCGAGGGCAGTTCCGGGAACGTCTTGCTCGATGGTTTGAACGCCGCGCCGGGGGATGCGCAGAACGCCTTGCACGCTGAGCTGCTGCTGACCTTTCAACATTTGCTGATGGTCAGCGCGGCGGTGTCGCTGCTGGGGCTGGCGGCAGCGATTGCCATGCCGAACATGGTGTTGCGTGGGCGCGAGGACAAAGTTCGATAGGAAGACCGAGTCGCCTGCATTCGCGAGCAGCCCGCTTGTGTCTTGCGCAGGGATTAGGATGAGAGCGGTGAGTCAGGCACCGCCATTCAAGGGCTGTAATACCCGACAGCCACGAGAAAATGCCCGACCTTTTTCAGGTAGGCATGCTTGTCCTCGACCTTGCCGTCGGACCAGTTCTGCCAGCGATATTCGTCCTGCTGGATGCCATTGCCCTCCGGCACGTTCAAGGCGGGTTTGAAGGTTTTCTGCAAATCCGGCCCGAGCACATCGGACACATCACGGCCTATCAACGCCGAAGACGGTCCGCCGCTGGCGAGCATCACGCCCTTGGTGTCGACCACGAACACGTAACGATCCTTGTCGACAAACTCCCCCTGACGGCTGAAAGCAGCGAAGGCCTTGTCGCCATGGTCGTGGTACGCCAGGGCTTTTTCCAGCAAGGCTTTGGCAGCCTGGCTGTCGTCTTTTTTCTTGCCGGCAGCTTGAACCTGGCCCAGGCACAGCAAAAGCATCACGCCCAGCAAGGCCAACCTATGCAAAAAACCCATTGCGCATCCCTCGTTCTTGTTGGTGTTTCAAGAGCGTAGACGGCAATGGGGTATGTATGGATATTCAGCGAATGGCAGTGTGTAAGGAAATCATTCCCGGGGAATCCGGGAATGATCCATGGCTCAAGGCCTTGCGCGCAGCTGCTGCTGCAGATTCTGGATCTGCGCCTGAAGGGTGTTGATGTTGCGGGTGACCTGGCTACGGAAGGCGTCGAATTCGGCGGTGTTGGTCCCGCCTGGCGTCGCGGCCGGGCGATTGTCCTGTTGGCTTTTGAGGATGATGACTTCCTGCTCCAGACGCTCGATGGCGGCGCTCGGGTTGCCTTGTTTCTTCAGTGCAACGATGTCGGAGCCAAGGCTTTTTAGCTGTGCGTCGAATTTGTCTGTGTCCGCCGGGTTGCTTTTCAGCACGGCTACATCGCTGTTCAAGACTTTGACCTGAGCCTGCAATTGAATGGTGGCGGTCTGTTGTTCGGTGCCTTGCGCGGTTATCTGCGCCAAGCGCTTATCCAGATCGGTGGTTTGTGCACTCATCTGCGCCAGGCGTTTGTCCAGATCGCTGGTCTGGCCGACAACGCCTTGCTGTTGTTTACTTTGATCCTGGAGTTTGCTTTCCAGCTGTTTGATTTGCAGCTTCAAGGCTTCGCTGTCGCTGCTGACGTTGGTCTGACTGGCGACAACCTTGCCGGAAATGTCCTGCAAACGCCCCGCCGCATCCTCACTGATACGCGCGAAACTTTCCTGGGTCGCCACCAATTGCTGTTCCATCAGCGAGAGCTGCTGAAAGCTCCACCAGGCAAGGCCTGCAAACGCAAAGAACAAGGCACCAACCAGCGCCCACAGCGGGCCGGTGCTCGGGCTTTTGACTTTGACGACTGGCGCGGTCCGCGAATGCACGGTGGTGCGAGCAGTGGGCACAAAATCATCGTCGTCGAGGCTGTCGGCACGCAGGCTCGGTACATCGTCGAAGTCGTCGTTGGCATCGTTACGCATGGACATTGAGTCAACCTTTGAGGAACGCGGTGATGGCTTGATGCGGCGCAGTATAACCCCCACTGCCGCATCGATTGACCCTCAACCCCGAACTCGGTTCAGTGTGGCGGCGCTAACCCATGCGTCAGCGAATGTCCTGGGCCTTCCACCAGCCGCAGAATTCATCGAGGGCGGTCCAGAGACTGACTTTCGGATCGTAGTCCAGATAATGCCGGGCGCGGCTGATGTCCAGGGTGAAATTTTTGTTCATCACCTGCATGCCCAGGCGCGACAGGGTCGGTTCGGGACGACCCGGCCACAACTTGCACACCCCCTCGTTGAGCGCCGCTACGGTGTAGGCCAAGCCGTAGGAACGGTAGCGCGTGACCTGTGGGACATCCATCTTGCGCATTACGTAATTAACCACATCCCACAACGGAACCGGCGTGCCGTTGCTGATGTTGTAGGCCTTGCCCAACGCCGAACCACTGGCCAGCAAACTGCTGAGCAACGCTTCATTGAGGTTTTGCACGCTGGTGAAATCAACCTTGTTCAGGCCGTTGCCGATGATCGCCAGTCGTCCCTTGCGCTGCATTTTCAGCAATCTCGGGAAGATGCTCATGTCGCCAGCCCCCGTCACGAAACGCGGGCGCAGGGCCAGGGTTTCGAGGCCGAACTCCTGAGCGCCGAAAACTTTTTGCTCGGCCAGGTATTTGGTCGCGGCGTAGGGATGCTTGAAGCGCTTAGGCACCTGTTCTTCGGTCAGCCCCAGATGATCGCGACCATCGAAGTAGATCGATGGTGATGACAAATGCACCAGTCGCCGAACCCGCTGTTTCAGACAGGCCTCCACCACGTTTTCCGTGACCTGGACATTGCCTTGATGGAAGTCTTGATAACGTCCCCACAAACCGACCGCACCGGCGCAATGCACCACGGCTTCAACGTCGGAGCACAGATCGCGTGCCAGTTCCGGGTCGCTCAAGTCCCCCGGGATGAACTCGGCGCCACGGCGCACCAGATGCTCCACACTTTCGGCCCGGCGACCGTTGACCCGCACGTCCAGGCCCTGCTCCAGGGCAAAACGCGCAAAGCGCCCGCCGATGAAGCCGCTTGCGCCGGTAACCAGAATCTTCATGAATTGCTCCGAATATTTCGTTTTGCGTTTTGCATATCGCGTAAGACGTGAGGTCTTGACGCTGGCCGTCAGTCCAACGGCACCAGCCATTGCTTTGACGAACGCACCAACTGATCGGTGAGTAACCCCAGCAACTGACCGCCATTGCGCCAATGATGCCAGTACAGCGGCACATCGATCGGCTTATCGGGCAAAAGCTCTACCAATACACCGCGCTCCAGTTGCTCGCGCACCTGCAGTTCAGGCACCAGGCCCCAACCGAGTCCCGCTTCCGTGAGGCGGATGAAACCTTCGGACGAGGGGCATAGATGGTGTTCGAATCCGCCTTCGACACCGAGGGACGCGAGGTAGCGATGCTGTAGGAAATCGTCCGGGCCAAACACCAACGCGGGCGTTTTCGACAACAGATCGGCGCGCACACCTTCAGGAAAATGCCGGGCAATAAATGCCGGGTTGGCCAACGCACGGTAGCGCATGGCCCCCAGCAAAACGCTGCGTGCGCCGGCCACCGGGCGCTCGCTGGCGCAGACGCACGCCGCAACTTCACCGGCGCGCATGCGCTTGAGGCCGACAGTCTGGTCTTCGACCACCAGATCGAGCAGCAAACGCTGTTCCGCGCAAAAATCCCCGACCGCCACGGCCCACCACGTGGCGAGGCTGTCGGCATTCAAGGCGATGCGCAGACGTTCCGGCAGACCTTCTTCGTCGAGTGCCGGCACCAGCGTTTGCAAGTCCCGTTCAAGTAAACGCACCTGCTGCACATGGTTGAGCAGCCGTCGGCCGATTTCGGTCGGGGCCGGAGGTGTCACCCGCACCAGCACCGGTTGGCCGACCCGCGCCTCAAGCAATTTGATGCGCTGGGAGATCGCCGATTGCGACAAGCCGAGCACCTGAGCCGCACGTTCGAACCCGGCCTGCTCGACCACCGCGGCCAAGGCAGAAAGCAATTTATAGTCGAACATCAGTTTTCCTAATGAGCGATCAGCAAGATTGGTTTTTCTTATACATCTTTGCACCGGAGAATAGCCAGCAAGAACTCTTGAACAAGGATCATCGACATGGCTGGCGAAACTTCATTGGCAACCCTGCTGCGCAGCATGAGCCCGCAACTCAACGTCGGCGAATACGTGTTCTGCACCCTGCGCGACGGCAAGTTGCCGGCAGGTCTTGAGATTGTCGGCAGCTTTCGCGAGCAGGAAGGCCTGACAGTGATTCTGGAACGTTCCCACGCCGAGAAGGCGGGTTTCAGTTTCGATTACGTCGCGGCCTGGATCACCTTGAACGTGCACTCGGCCCTCGAAGCCGTCGGCCTGACCGCCGCATTCGCCACGGCATTAGGCCAGGCCGGCATCAGCTGCAACGTGATCGCCGGCTATTACCACGACCATTTATTCGTCGGCCAGGCCGATGCCGAACGCGCCCTGCACGTGCTGCGGGATCTGGCGGCCAACGCGGAGTAAACATCTTATGTGGCAAAGCTATGTGAACGGCCTGTTGGTGGCCGCGGGGCTGATCATGGCGATCGGTACTCAGAATGCGTTTGTCTTGGCCCAGAGCCTTAGGCGCGAACATCACCTGCCCGTGGCGGCACTCTGCGTGACCTGCGATGCCTTGCTGGTGGCCGCCGGGGTATTCGGCCTGGCGACGGTGCTGGCGCAGAACCCGACGTTGCTGGCAGTCGCCCGTTGGGGTGGCGCGGCGTTCCTGATTTGGTATGGCAGCCTGGCGTTGCGTCGGGCCTGCTCGAAACAGAGCCTGCAACAAGGCGAAAGCCAGACCGTGCGCTCGCTGCGCGCAGTGATGCTCAGTGCTTTGGCCGTAACGCTGCTTAACCCGCACGTTTATCTGGACACTGTATTGCTGATCGGCTCCCTCGGTGCCCAACAAACCGAGCCCGGCGCTTATGTCGTGGGCGCGGCCAGTGCGTCGTTGCTGTGGTTTTTCACCTTGGCGCTCGGCGCGGCGTGGTTGGCGCCATGGTTGGCCCGACCAAGCACCTGGAGAATTCTCGACCTGCTCGTGGCCGTGATGATGTTCACAGTGGCGGCCCAACTAATCACCAGCGCCTGATTTATTCCAAAAGGCTCTGGAACCTCTATCCCACACAGTTGTTGCGTGGTTATGCCGCACCCCCGGTGCTATGATCCGATCCGATGCGCCGCAAAGAGTACAAACTCCCCGGCGCTTGTCTGGCCGCCCGTGATCGGCCTTGCGCTCACCGCAACTGACCTGATTAGGAGAATCATCATGGCTTTCGAATTGCCGCCGCTGCCTTACGCACACGATGCCTTGCAGCCGCACATTTCCAAGGAAACTCTGGAATTTCACCACGACAAGCACCACAACACCTACGTCGTGAACCTGAACAACCTGGTGCCAGGCACCGAGTTCGAAGGCAAGACCCTGGAAGAAATCGTTAAATCTTCTTCGGGCGGTATCTTCAACAACGCCGCTCAGGTCTGGAACCACACTTTCTACTGGAACTGCCTGGCGCCAAACGCCGGCGGTCAACCAACCGGCGCACTGGCGGAAGCCATCAACGCAGCCTTCGGTTCGTTCGACAAGTTCAAGGAAGAATTCAGCAAGACTTCCATCGGCACCTTCGGTTCCGGTTGGGGCTGGCTGGTGAAAAAGGCTGACGGTTCCCTGGCCCTGGCCAGCACCATCGGCGCCGGCAACCCGCTGACCAACGGCGACACTCCGCTGCTGACCTGCGACGTCTGGGAACACGCTTACTACATCGACTACCGCAACCTTCGTCCAAAATACGTCGAAGCGTTCTGGAACCTGGTCAACTGGAAATTCGTGTCTGAGCAGTTCGAAGGCAAAACCTTCACTGCTTAAGATCGATGCCAGTAAAAAAACCCGGCTTTTGCCGGGTTTTTTATTGCCTGGAGAATGTCAGGTCGCCTGCGGATCGACGATATCCAACGCCCGATTAACGGCTAAGTCCGCCAACATGACGATCTGCGCAATGGCCAACGCAGTACTGCGCTGGGAGCCGGTCAGGTAGGTGGCGAAATCACTGGCCAAGACGTTGGCTGAAGCCAATGACTCACAGGCGTGGGCCAGGAGGGATTCGGTATCCATGTCGGGGGCGATCATGAACATGGTGTTGGGACTGTAGGGTTTGGTGGTGTTGAAGGGTGGGTCGGGGATTAATTTATCCATAGAAAATTCCTCACGCGTTGAGGGCCACCACTTACCGTTCTCACGCGGTGGAGAGGTGGCAGCTATGTGCGGGGTGAGAAACCGGTTATGGACACCCGGGCCAGACCAAAGGAACAAAGTCTGCCCGCACACAGCCGCCATAACGCATTTACGACAGGATAAGCTGGCGCTAATTATGCGTGTACAGGCTCTGTATGACCATAAGTTGCCGGGTTCTCACGCCCGATCGCTGAGTTTTCAGCGACAGCCAAAAGGTTATTGACCCCGCTTCCGACAGGCAACCTGAAAACCTCGTGGGAAAGGTCTGGTTTTTTTACCGCTATTTAAACGGACGCATCCGTTGTCTGTGCGGCCGCCTTCGCGAGCAAGCCCGCTCCCACAGGGGGATCAGTGTTCGCCTTTCGCTTCTCACCACTCAACAGGCCGAGCGTTAGCTCGCCTGCAGCCCTTGATCTTGATCCACCCGCCCCTTCGGGAGGCTGAGTGGAGGTGTTCATCTGGGGGGCAGGCGCGCAGCGCCGTTCGACGAAGTCGAACACATCGAGAGGAGGTCGAAGCGAAGCCGACCGGAGGCGATGCCCCCAGATGAATGCCGGAGCGAAGGAACGCCGAGCCTAAGCGAGGGGCCGGACGCTCGGGGCGAGACCTTTGCTTCCTTTGGGGCGTTTGCCAAAGGGAGTCGCCGTAAGGGCGAAACCTGCAGTGGCCGTTACCGCAGAAATGGATATGTACACAGAGTGTACCCACAGAAACCAGGCCGATTTCCCACGATGAAACCAGCCTTCAGCCCCTTGCCCCAACGCCACAGCCGTCTAACATCAACCAAACGGAAAATATGTCCCAATCCCCCTCAAGTTGAAGGACCCAACAACCGACACAGTACAAATAGCGCAAATACTCCAAACCACAGCATTTCGGCCAAGCCACAGGCAAAAACCCATGTGATTGATTGTCCCTTTGACTGCCATCACCGGATTGCCAATACTCATGGCAACTTGACGCTACCCGCACGGAACAAGGAATGACTCTTTGAAGCTGGAACTCAAGAACAGCTTGTCGGTGAAGTTGCTTCGGGTCGTGCTCCTGTCGGCATTGGTCGTCGGCGTGGTCTTGAGCTGCGCGCAGATCGTTTTCGATGCCTATAAAACGCGCCAGGCTGTGGCCGGCGATGCCCAACGCATCCTCGACATGTTCCGCGACCCCTCGACGCAGGCCGTCTACAGCCTGGACCGGGAGATGGGCATGCAGGTGATCGAAGGCCTGTTTCAGGACGACGCTGTGCGCAAGGCCTCCATTGGCCATCCCAACGAAGCCATGCTCGCGCAAAAGTCTCGCGAGCTGCAGCATTCCGACAGTCGCTGGCTGACCGACCTGATCCTTGGCAAGGAACGCACCTTCACCACCCAACTGGTGGGTCGCGGACCCTACAGCGAGTATTACGGCGACTTGAGCATCACCCTCGACACCGCCACCTACGGCCAGGGTTTCATTGTCAGTTCGGTGATCATCTTCATCTCCGGCGTGTTGCGTGCCATGGCCATGGGGCTCGTGCTGTACCTGGTCTATCACTGGCTGCTGACCAAACCGCTGTCGCGGATCATCGAACACCTCACGGAAATCAATCCGGATCGCCCCAGCGAACACAAAATCCCGCTGCTCAAGGGGCATGAAAAGAACGAGTTGGGGATCTGGATCAACACCGCCAACCAGTTGCTCGAGTCCATCGAGCGCAACACCCATTTGCGCCACGAAGCGGAAAACAGCCTGCTTCGCATGGCCCAGTACGACTTCCTCACCGGCCTGCCGAACCGCCAGCAATTGCAGCAGCAACTGGACAAAATCCTGGTAGACGCCGGCAGGTTGCAACGTCGGGTCGCGGTATTGGTGGTCGGCCTGGACGACTTCAAGGGCATCAACGAACAATTCAGCTACCAGACCGGCGACCAACTGCTGCTGGCCCTGGCCGATCGCCTGCGGGCTCACAGCGGACGCCTCGGCGCCCTCGCCCGCCTCGGCGGCGACCAGTTCGCCCTGGTTCAGGCCGACATCGAACAGCCCTACGAAGCGGCCGAACTGGCCCAAAGCATTCTCGATGACCTGGAAGCGGCATTTGCCCTCGATCATCAAGAGATTCGCCTGCGCGCCACCATCGGCATCACCCTGTTCCCCGAGGACGGTGACAGCACCGAGAAACTGCTGCAAAAAGCCGAGCAGACCATGACCCTGGCCAAGACTCGCTCACGCAACCGTTATCAGTTCTATATCGCCAGCGTCGACACCGAGATGCGCCGCCGTCGCGAGCTGGAGAAAGACTTGCGCGACGCCTTGGCCCGTGGCCAGTTCTACCTCGTCTACCAGCCGCAGATCAGCTATCGCGATCACCGGGTGGTGGGTGTCGAGGCGCTGATTCGCTGGCAGCATCCCGAGCACGGGTTGGTTCCACCGGACTTGTTCATCCCCCTGGCCGAGCAGAACGGCACCATCATCGCCATCGGCGAATGGGTGCTGGATCAGGCGTGCAAGCAATTGCGCGACTGGCATGACCAGGGTTTCGTCGACCTGCGCATGGCAGTGAATCTGTCCACGGTGCAGCTGCACCACGCCGAGTTGCCACGGGTGGTCAACAATTTGCTGCAGATGTATCGCCTGCCTCCGCGCAGCCTGGAGCTGGAAGTCACCGAAACCGGCCTGATGGAAGACATCAGCACGGCCGCCCAGCACCTGCTGAGCCTGCGCCGCTCCGGTGCGCTGATCGCGATCGACGACTTCGGCACCGGCTACTCGTCACTGAGCTATCTGAAAAGCCTGCCGCTGGACAAGATCAAGATCGACAAGAGCTTCGTTCAGGACCTGCTCGATGACGACGACGATGCGACCATCGTTCGGGCCATCATCCAGCTGGGCAAGAGCCTGGGCATGCAGGTAATTGCCGAAGGCGTGGAAACTCCCGAGCAAGAGGCCTACATCATTTCCGAGGGCTGTCACGAAGGTCAGGGCTATCTCTACAGCAAGCCGCTGCCGGCGCGGGAATTGAGCGCGTATCTGAAACAGGCTCAGCGCAGTAACGCGGCTATTTTGTAAAAAATCAAAAGATCGCAGCCTCGTTTCACTCGACAACTCCTACAGAGTGAAACGAGGCTGCGATCTTTTGATCTACCTCACCTGCCCCCCTGAATAAGAAATATTTCCAAGCACAACCCTTTACACATAATGCGAAAGATTTGCATTATGTCGCAGTTTTGCGCGCTTGCTGCGCCATTCCACCCCCTCTCGAAGCAGGATGTTCGCCATGATTCGTATGCCTCTGGCTACCGCCAGTCTGTTGGCCATCGCTATTTCCCTCGCCGGTTGTGGCGAAGGCAAAGACAAAGCAGTCGCTGCGCAAGCACCGACTCCGGCCGCCAGCACCACGGCCCCGGCGGCTGCACCTGCCGCTGCCAGTAAAGTCGACGAAACCGCCGCCAAAGCCGTTGTCGCGCATTACGCCGACATCGTCTTCGCCGTTTACAGCGATGCCGAATCCACCGCGAAGACCCTGCAAACCGCCGTCGACGCTTTCCTCGCCAAGCCGAACGCCGACACCCTGAAAGCCGCCAAGGCTGCCTGGATCGCTGCCCGCGTTCCTTACCTGCAGAGCGAAGTGTTCCGCTTCGGCAACACCATCATCGACGACTGGGAAGGTCAGGTGAACTCCTGGCCACTGGACGAAGGCCTGATCGACTACGTCGACAAATCCTACGAGCACGCACTGGGTAACCCGGGCGCCACGGCCAACATCATCGCCAACACCCAGGTTCAGGTCGGCGAAGACAAGGTCGATGTGAAAGACATCACCCCGGCAAAACTTGCCAGCCTGAACGAGCTGGGTGGTTCCGAGGCCAACGTCGCCACCGGCTACCACGCTATCGAATTCCTGCTCTGGGGCCAGGACTTGAACGGTACCGGCCCTGGCGCCGGCAACCGTCCAGCTTCCGACTACCTGGAAGGCAAAGGCGCAACCGGCGGTCATAACGATCGTCGTCGCGCTTATCTGAAGTCCGTGACCCAACTGCTGGTCAGCGACCTGGAAGAAATGGTCGGTAACTGGAAGCCGAACGTGGCCGACAACTACCGCGCCACCCTGGAAGCCGAGCCAGCTGAATCCGGCCTGCGCAAAATGCTGTTCGGCATGGGCAGCCTGTCCCTGGGCGAACTGGCAGGCGAGCGCATGAAGGTTTCCCTGGAAGCGAACTCCCCGGAAGACGAACAGGATTGCTTCAGCGACAACACCCACAACTCGCACTTCTACGATGCCAAAGGCATTCGTAACGTGTACCTGGGCGAATACACCCGCGTCGACGGCACCAAAATGACCGGCACCAGCCTGTCGTCCCTGGTGGCCAAAGCCGACCCGGCTGCCGACACCGCGCTCAAAGCCGACCTGGCCGCCACCGAAGCCAAGTTGCAGGTGATGGTCGATCACGCCAACAAGGGTGAGCACTACGACCAACTGATCGCCGCCGGCAACACCGCAGGCAACCAGATCGTCCGCGACGCTATCGCCTCCCTGGTCAAGCAGACCGGTTCGATCGAAGCGGCCGCTGGCAAACTGGGCATCAGCGACCTGAACCCGGACAACGCTGATCACGAGTTCTGATCAACGCTGGCTGAGTAAAAAGGCGACCTTCGCAGGTCGCCTTTTTTATCCCTGCCCAAAATCGGGTTTCACACCGCTCCCACAGGGGATTGCGGTTTTCCAGAAAAACCCTGCTCCACATCAAGCAAACGATAATTCCTCTTATTCAATCTCCCCTGCCCTGTTAGACTTTGCGCCCCTTGTTTTGCTCGTCTTGCAGGATGTCTGATGCCTTCGCTGCCTCTTCGCTTGTCCGCACTGTTTCTGGCCCTGGGCCTGAGTGCCTGCGATGACGCCCCGCGTTTTACCCAAGCCGAACCCGGTGAAGCCCGGTCCGGTGGCAGCGCAACCGTGCGCAAGACCGATCAGAACTCATTTTCTTTGCCGTCCGCCAACCTCTCGCCGTCACGGCGGGTGGACTTCAGCGTTGGCAACAGTTTCTTCCGCAACCCCTGGGTGATCGCCCCTTCGACCACCACCGCCCGGGATGGCCTTGGCCCATTGTTCAACACCAATGCCTGCCAGGGCTGCCACATCAAGGACGGCCGCGGTCATCCGCCCGCGCCTGATGCGCAGAACGCCGTGTCGATGCTGGTACGCCTGTCGATTCCCGATACGCCGGCCTATGCCAACGTCATCGAGCAGCTCGGTGTGGTCCCGGAGCCTGTCTACGGCGGACAATTCCAGGACATGTCCGTGCCGGGTGTCGTGCCGGAAGGCAAAGTGCGCGTCGATTACACGCCCGTTCCGATTCGTTTCAAGGACGGCACCGAAGTCGAGTTGCGCAAGCCGACGTTGCAGATCACCCAGCTCGGCTACGGCCCGATGCACCCTGACACGCGTTTCTCGGCCAGGGTTGCACCGCCAATGATTGGCCTGGGCCTGCTCGAAGCGATCCCCGACGAGGCCATCCTGGCCAATGCCGACGCTCAGGCAAAAGCGAAGAACGGGATCGCCGGACGCCCGAACCGGGTCTGGGATGACGCGCAGCAAAAAACCGTTCTCGGGCGATTCGGCTGGAAGGCCGGCCAACCGAACCTCAATCAGCAAAATGTTCATGCGTTCTCCGGCGACATGGGTCTGACCACAAACCTGAGGCCCGTCGACGACTGCGCCGACGCGCAAACCGCCTGCAAACAGGCACCGAATGGCAATGGCCCGGATGGCGAGCCGGAAGTCAGCGATAACATCCTGCGTCTGGTGCTGTTCTACAGCCGTAACCTTGCCGTACCGGCCCGCCGCGATGTCAGCGCCCCCCAGGTGCTGACCGGCAAGACCCTGTTTTTCCAGGCCGGATGCCAGTCCTGCCACACCCCGAAATACACCACCGCCGCCAACGCCGCAGAACCTGAACTGGCCAATCAAGTGATTCGCCCTTACAGCGATCTGCTGCTGCATGACATGGGCGACGGCCTGGCCGACAACCGTACCGAATTCCAGGCCAGCGGCCGCGACTGGCGCACCCCGCCGTTGTGGGGCATCGGCCTGACGCAGGCGGTCAGTGGCCACACCCAGTTTTTACACGATGGCCGCGCCCGCAATCTGCTCGAAGCCGTGCTTTGGCATGGCGGCGAAGCCGCAGCGGCGCAGCAACAGGTTTTGTCTTTCAATGCCGAGCAGCGTGCTGCGTTGCTGGCGTTTTTGAATTCTCTCTAAACACTTTTCGATAAGAACCGGGAGCCCGACATGTTCCGTCCCAAATTGTTGTTCACCAGCCTTGCTGCGCTAGCCTTGGGCGCCTGTTCGCCTCAGGATCCGCAGGCCGTCACCTCGGCGGCGATCGCCAAGTCGGTGATACTGCCAACCTACACGCGTTGGGTTGAAGCCGATCGCCAATTGGCCGTCAGCGCATTGGCCTACTGCGAAGGCAAGGAAAACCTCGACACCGCCCGCGCCGACTTCCTGCACGCGCAGAAAGCCTGGGCCGAGCTGCAACCGTTGCTGATCGGGCCGCTGGCCGAAGGCAATCGCGCCTGGCAGGTGCAGTTCTGGCCGGACAAGAAAAACCTGGTCGGCCGTCAGGTCGAGCAACTGGTCACCGCACAGCCGCAGATCGATGCCGCTGCATTGGCCAAGTCCAGCGTTGTGGTTCAAGGCCTTTCCGCCTACGAATACATCCTGTTCGACAGCAAGCCTGATGTGGCCAACGCTGAACAGAAAGCCAAATACTGCCCGCTGCTGAAAGCGATTGGCGAGCGTCAGAAACAGCTGGCCGAAGAGATCCTGAAAACCTGGAACAACACCGACGGCATGCTCGCGCAATTGAGCAAATTCCCGAACCAGCGCTACGCCGATTCCCACGAAGCCATCGCCGATCTGTTGCGCGTGCAAGTCACCGCCCTCGACAGCCTGAAGAAAAAACTCGGCACGCCGATGGGCCGTCAGACGAAGGGTGTGCCACAACCGTTCCAGGCCGATGCATGGCGCAGCCAGTCGTCCCTGACCGGCCTCGAAGCCAGCCTCGCCGCCGCCAAAACGGTATGGGAAGGCGTCGACAACAAAGGCCTGCGCGGCCTGTTGCCGAGCGAGCAAAAACCTTTGGCCGACAAGATCGACGCCGCTTACGCCGCGTCCCTGAAACTGTTCGCCAGCAACCAGCGCTCGCTGACCGAGATGCTCAACGACGATGCCGGTCGCCAGCAACTCAATGATCTCTACGACAGCCTCAACGTCGTCCACCGCCTGCACGAAGGCGAACTGGCGAAGGCGCTGGGCATTCAACTGGGCTTCAACGCCAACGACGGTGACTGATGAGGGCAAGTTCCATGCTGCGACGCCAGGCTTTAACGTTAGGTAGTTTGCTGCTGGGTGCGGTGACACTGGGTGGCTGGACGCTGTTCAAGCAGAAGGACAAAAGCCCGCTGCTGCTCTCGGCGCGGGACGATACTGACGGCAAACACTACGCCGTCGGCTATCGGCTGGACGGCACCCGGGTATTTGCCACCCAGGTCGGCCAGCGTTGCCACGACATCATCAACCACCCGACGCTGCCGATTGCGCTGTTCGTCGCCCGTCGTCCCGGCACCGAGAGTTACCTGATCGACCTGCGCGACGGCACGCTGCTGCAAACCGTGACCTCGCTGCCGAACCGGCACTTCTACGGTCACGCGGTGATTCACAAGAGCGGCGACTGGCTGTACGCCACCGAGAACGACACCTCCGATCCGGGTCGCGGCTTGCTCGGTGTGTATAAGTTCGAAGGTGAGCGACTGGTGCACAGCGGCGAGATTTCGACCCACGGCGTCGGCCCGCATCAGGTGTCGTGGATGCCCGATGGCGAAACCCTGGTGGTGGCCAATGGAGGCATTCGCACCGAGGCCGAAAGCCGCGTCGATATGAACCTCAACGCCATGGAACCGAGCCTGGTCCTGATGCAACGCGACGGCACCCTGCTGAGCAAGGAAACCCTGGCCCAGCAGATGAACAGCGTGCGTCATTTGGGGATTGCCAGCGACGGCACCATCGTCGCCGGTCAGCAGTTCATGGGGCCGTCTCACGAGTCGTCGGAGCTTCTGGCGATCAAGCGTCCCGGCCAGCCATTCGTGGCCTTCCCGGTGCCTGAGCATCAGTTGCAGGCCATGGGGCATTACACCGCCAGCGTCGCGGTGCACAGCGAACTGCGCCTGGTGGCGTTGACCGCACCACGGGGCAACCGCTTTTTCATCTGGGACCTGGACAGCGGTGAAGTGCGCCTGGACGCACCGCTTCCCGATTGCGCCGGAGTCGGCGCGGTAGCCGATGGCTTTGTCGTGACCTCGGGGCAGGGTCGTTGCCGGTACTACGATTGCCGCCAGACAGATCTGGTTGCAAAACCGCTGGAGCTGCCGGCAGGGCTCTGGGACAACCACCTTCACCTCATCTAAACACGGACCTTTGTAATTGGATGGACTCGCCCAAGCCGAGGCGTCAATGCGCCACGGTGGCAGTCTAAACAGCCAACGACAGCGAGGGCGAGTCCATGAAAAATCATAGTTCGATTGATCAATCCCTGTCTTCTTCCG